>JAZQRP010000113.1:0-13345 GCA_045629685.1 Candidatus Aphodosoma sp.
GCTGCGCAAGGCGCGCTACAGATTGCACAGATTTTTTATCGCTTCGCTCGAATACTAGCGGTTACTGCTGCGTGTGACTTCTTCGAAGTCGGGGTTAGCTCTCTCAGCAAGTTACCGGCAAGTTAAATTACAATAAACATTTACTGATTATCAATATATTATCATTTTTTAAACCTGTTACCAGCAAGTTACCGGCAAGTTAAATTATGCCCATATAGGAATATATCTCATATAACGCGGAGCTGTATTAGGATCTAACGGTTTTATTAATTTTTTTGTTAAAACTTCTTTTATCAATCGAGATATACTCCCTGAAGATGATTCAGCAACTCCAAATCTTTCTCTTAAAGAACTATTTGTCAATGCATCTCCTTCTGTAAATTTAATACATGAATGAAGATATGCAGACCATATCTTGTCTTCTAAGGATATATTAGTAAACTCTATATGTGAAAACAACGAAACTTTTGTTGATTCTTGATAAATTTGTATGCGTGGAGCTGGTAATTGTTTTAATTCACAACTCATAACCATTCTATCCCATCCCCGACCTAACTCCTCACACATATTCAATCGTCGCATTACTGATGCTAATTTTTCATTACGTGATTTTGGCGGATTATCAATAATTCTCATAACATCAACTAATGGTGTACCTGGATTAGTAATTTCCACTCTATTACTAAAAATTTCTATAACAGGCCCAGTACCTGTATGAAAAAAATCTTGATGAATCAAAGAATTCGCTATTGCCTCACGAATTGCAGGAAGAGGAAATACACTCACCATTTTTCTTTGAGCTGAATCTATATCTTCCTTAGATGGCAATAAATTATTAACTAACTTCACTGAATTTTCAAAACAAACTGCATAACCTTCATTTGCTATATCTTCTTTCAATATTGTCAATCTACTATTCCCTTCATATTGTACTATACGTAATGCCTTTCTTCCTACACGTGAAAAATCAGATATCCTCTTTGCAAATAATATTGCTCCTAAATTAGTAATTGCATACAATCCATTATCCTGCTTAACAACAATTCCGTCTTCTTGTAGATAATGCAAATAACTAGTAGATTCAATAGGCAAAGGCATATTCAAAATTTCAAAATACTTTTCACAATTCAAATAATGAAAAATATCTGATATCTGCAAATCAATCATAGCAAATACATCTTCAAATTTAACATGTCTTAATCTATCCCACAATTGAGTTTGCAATGACGGAAAATCCATAAGTTTTTTTGTGTAACTTCCTACTCTAATATATTCTATTTTTTCAAAAGTTACAGGTAATCCAACCGCTTTAGTTATAATGAGTATTTCAACATGTTTTCCTTCAATATCAACCGAATGCATTTCAAAGTCAGCATTTTTAGAAAGTAAAAAACGTAACCAATTTTCAAGTTCCTGACCTCCTCGTTTTTCTTGTTTTAATCGCACAGTTGTTCCTATAATATTATGTGTACCATCTTCAACTCCCCAAATCATATAAGCACAATTACGATCTGATATAAGCGCACTATTAGCCAAAGCACTTATATCTTTACCTATCATCTCTGGATTAGAATTATTATGTTTAAATTCAACCCAACCTGTCTCATCTGGAAGTTTACATAATTCCAATACTAACTTATCTAAATTTTCCATACACATAATTTAAATCAAAAAAACATAATTTTTTCATATAAATCAATACCCAGCAAGTTACCAGCAAGTTAAATTACAATAAACATTTACTGATTATCAATATATTATCATTTTTTAAACCTGTTACCGGCAAGTTACCGGCAAGTTACCGGCAAGTTAAATTACACAACTATAATAAATACTCTAAATAATTGTCAGGGGTCACGACGGATTCGTTGGCTACAGAATAGATAGCACGAAATGAGACTGGTATGACAGCATTGACCATTTTTTTGTCGTAATCCAAAAAATTTATAGTGATTTTCTTGGATTAGCGTTTTTATATTAATCATTAAGTTTTGTGCGCCCCCGTTAGGGGCGAGGGGAGGTGGCATCGTTTACCAGGGGTTAGCACCCCTGTCTGGGGTATATCACCCCTTCGGGGTTTTCTCTGTTTTTTTTATTTCATCAGTTACTAGTTCTTGTAACTTGTTTTTTGGCAACAAATATTGATATTCTGCAACTCCAATAGGCTTGTTTACATCTTGCAATGCCAGCTCTACATCTAAATGGTCTTTCTCTGCACAAAGAATAATTCCTATAGACGGATTTTCATCTGGGGCTTTTTCTAATTTATCTAATAATGATAAATAAAAATTCATCTTACCTACGTATTCTGGCTTAAACTCTCCTATTTTCAACTCTATTGCAACCATCGAACGAAGTCGGCGATGAAAAAACAATAAGTCTACTCTATATTCTTTATCATTAAATGTCAATGTATGTTGATTCCCTATAAAACTGAATCCACTACCTAATTCCATTATGAATGCCGTTATTTTCTGCACTAAACGACGTTCTAATTCTAATTCTTTCAACGGCTCTATCGCATCAATAAATCCAAGATTATAGCTACTGCGAAATACTTCATTTGCATAATCTGCCTGTTGTGCTGGCAAGGTAGAATCAAAATTATTGGATTTCTCTACCGCTTGCAATGAAAGATGATATTCAGATTTTAATGCGTGACGCAACATATCGCGCGACCATCCCTTAGAAACTACCTCATTTGCATAAAATATCACATGCTCTGGTGATAAATCATAACTCATCAAAAGCAAATTGTGACCCCATGGCAAAACTGCGACAGCTTGTCGCAGTTTTATATCTTCCTCATTATAACGAAGATAAAACCTTCTCATATCCCATAAATTTCTTGGAGATAATCCCATTTCGGGATATTTTGCTTTCAAATCAACTGACAATTTTTCCACTACACTATCGCCATACTTGCTATCAAGCTTACATTCAACCAACAATTTGCCAATCTCCCAATAAGAAGATATAACTATATTGTTCATCTGCTTTGCTAAACGCACACGCGATGATTCAATTACTGCAACAGCCTGTTGCAGTATTTCATTATATTCTTCTTCATTAAATGTATTTGTATGAATTAAATCATTCATAATTAAGCTTTATGTTTTTGTGTGCTCCCTCGTTAGAGGCGAGGGGAGGGGGGCATCATTCACCAGGGGTTAGCACCCCTGTCTGTAGTATATCACCCCTGCGGGGTTTTAACAATTAGTTTTTGCGAGCGTTTTTTTTTGTGGTTTGCGGACGCTCGAGCCGAGCGTCCCTACTTTGTTGGTGTGCTTATTATGTTTTTGCGGACGCTCGAGCCGAGCGCCCCTACTTTGGCTAGTATGCTTATTATTTTTTGCGGACGCTTGAACCGAGCGTCACTACATGGATGTCGCTAATAAATCGCTCTTAAATTACTACAATTTAAACAACCCTATTTAGATATGTGCTTTGAGGTAGTTACATATATCTACCTGTATTCTTATTATACCTACCTTTAAGATACTTAAGAGTTTGTTTTATACAACTTTCATTACTAAACAACCGCTCTTTTCTATTGTTCCAAAGAGCTATATCATCCAATATTATAGCTACTATTTCATCGTCATTGCGCTCATACCACTTTACTAATAGCGGATCTTGACACAACAAAACAAATTATGTATCAGACAATTAACAAATAAATTGCTCTTAAATTGCTCTTAAATTGTCACACTTTAAACCACTCGGAGAAAACACCTTTTGAGTTATTATCTATAAGTTTCTTTTTCCTTAATTTTGTCAACAAATTACCTATTTTTGATTTTTTCTGTTTATCATCAAGTTGATCTGACAATACAGACCATAACAATTTGTCTATTTCTTCTCGAGTCAATTTACCATGATCACTCAAAGCCTCTAATAACATTGCTTCACACGATTTATCATCCAACCCTTTATGCTTAGAATATTCTATTTTTTGATCTGTAGATTGTGCTACTAATTTTGCAATATAAATATTAGGTTTACGCCCTTCAACCAAATGTCTTTTCCTCAACATATCAATTGCATTATCTTTTATCATTCGCCCTTTTTGCAATTGATCCAACAATACTGCCTCTGTCAAATTTATGTCATTATGCGACATCAACATTAAACTATAATTCTCATCTATCACTGTGCCTGGCATATGCATCACAACGTGATCTTCTGTTGTTCCTTCATAATCTGGCATTGGCAAATAGCGTTCTTTTTGACGCACAAACATATTATGAATTCCATAACCCTGTGAGTCTATCATCTTAACACTAACCATTGCCTTCATTAAAAAAGGATTACGATAACGCTTTGGTGTTTTTGTTCCTGCAATATATTGCTCATAATCACCTTCAAAAAATCCACCTGCATTCTCAAAAGTCAATTTTTCTTTATCCTCAGTTATTACAACTCGCTCATCTAATACATAATCTTGATGTGCAATACAATTATGTAAACCCTCAAGAATACTGCGTGTATCATACTTCCATATCTCTGCTGGTATAAGTGAATTATGTGGATATATCTTAAATCTATAATTTCGAATACGCCCAAGTAACTCACTCGTTGTTTTTATAAACGGAATTGTAAATGTATCACCAAATGTCTCTCCTTCTTGAAAACATTTCCACACTAATTGTGCTATATGTCCTATTTTATGCGCCTTTTCTCTCCGACCAACCAATAACATAGTGGCACGAGTAACCTGCCCATCTTGTGTCAAATTCGCTTTATCCAAAAAAACTTCATCGCTCCAATTTTCCATCTCTTCGGCATAATCTGGATTTCTTAATTTATAACCCTTACGTGCCAAAAGAATTGCCTCTGCATCTAAATCATCTATTGTTGCATCTTCTATAACTTGCGCAGTCCAATCTAAACGTGATGTATAAATTTCACGCATCCAATGCGTATACAAGGATAACTCTGTAACATGACTATCAACTCGAACATAAGGTTTATTCATAAAAACTGTGGGCTCACCAACTGCCGCTGGAATTTTGAACAAAACTACGCGTGTTATCCCCTCAAACAAAAACTCTTCAATAACAAAATTTATTCTCGGTTGTATATATTGTCTTAAATAAATTTCTAATGATTGATTTCCTTGTGCTTTAATTTTAGCCACATCAAAAGTGGTCCCCTTAACTTCATGTGTTTGATCATCAACCCCAAAATATAAATAAGCAAAATCTTGCCTATCAAGACATGCTCCATTAGAAAGTGATGATATATACTTTCCTAATCTAATCGCATCTTGATAATTAGATTTAAATTCCAAAAATCTATTTTCATCTTTGAAATTTTTAAGCTGTTGCTTTAATATTTGTGTATATTTCAAATTTTTATCCATATCCCTATTCCAAATTATTTCACTTCTCCGAAGTCGGGGTTAGCTTGTTTGATATTCTATTTTTTATTTTCGATCTTTACCATATAGGACACGGCACACCATGTTTCTACACTCTTTCACCCCTACGGGGTTTTATTGGTTGATTACCTTATCAGGGGCTTATGCCCCTGTCTGTGGTATAGCACCCCCGATGGGGGTTATTTTAATGCGTTTAAGGTGCTGTTTTCTGACTTTTTTAGGGTTAAAATACCCTAAATTTATGCTATTTTTTGCGCAAACTGCACAAAATGGAAAGTTTTTATAGTCGTCCGTCAACTATTTCGCGTGGCAAGAAGCCTTTGACATCGAAGATGACGTGGTTGGTGGCAAGATGCGATGGTATGTCCATCTCGCGGAACTCGTTGTGGGCTACGGCAAGAATAGCGGCATCGTACGCGCCCTCTGGCAATTGGTTGACTACCTCGACTCCATACTCGTGACGCGCTACGTCGGGGTTTGCCCATGGGTCGAAAATAGTGACTTGCGCATTGTATTGCTCGAGATGGTGGATGATGTCGATGACTTTGGTGTTGCGGACATCGGGACAGTTCTCCTTAAAAGTGAAGCCTAACAACAAGATATTGGAATTGAGCACGGAGATGCCTTTGCGCAACATGAGTTTCACTACGCGGTCGGCTACGTACTCGCCCATGCCGTCGTTCATACGACGTCCGGCAAGTATAATCTCTGGATAGTAGCCATGACGCTGACCGCACTGAGCAAGATAGTAAGGGTCAACACCGATGCAGTGACCTCCTACAAGACCAGGACGCATAGGGATGAAGTTCCACTTGGTGCCTGCTGCTTCGAGTACGTCGTAAGTATCGATACCGAGTGAAGTGAAGATTTTTGACAATTCGTTGACAAAGGCAATATTGATGTCGCGTTGTGAGTTTTCGATTACTTTTGATGCTTCGGCTACTTTGATGGTTGGCGCAAGGTGGGTACCCGCTACGATAACCGATGAATAGACTGCATCGACAAGACGACCTATCTCGGGAGTTGAACCTGAAGTAACTTTCTTGATTTTTTCGACTGTATGGAGTTTGTCGCCTGGATTGATACGCTCTGGTGAATAGCCTGCATAGAAATCGACATTGAACTTAAGTCCTGACACTCGTTCTACGACTGGGAGACACTCTTCTTCGGTCACACCTGGATAGACTGTTGATTCGTAAACTACGATATCGCCACGTGAGATAACTTTACCAACTGTCTCTGACGCACCATAAAGCGGTGTGAGGTCGGGGGTGTGGTTCTCATCAACTGGCGTTGGCACGGCTACGACATAGAAGTTGCAATCGCGGATTTGTTCGATGTCAGATGTACAAATGAAGCCATAATTATTGATTGCATCTTGAAGGAGCTCGTCGCTAACTTCAAGGGTTGCATCATGACCTGCCATAAGAGCTGCACAACGAGCAGCATTCATATCGAAACCTACGGTTTTATACTTTGTTGAGAAAAGGCGTGCGAGGGGTAAACCTACGTAGCCTAAGCCGATTACGGCAATTTTGATGTCGCTTAATTCCATAATATTTCCAAATGTCAACTATCTACTTTTCATTCTCTTGGTTAAATACATATTCAATACGCCATAGAAAACAAAGTTGAGCAATAACAATATGTGTATATCAATATATTGAGACACAAAAAGATTTATAACCGACAAAACAAACGAAGAAGAAATGATTAACACCATGGTTGGACGTGGTTTGAGACCTAATGCCAAAAATTTATGATGTATGTGATTGTTGTCGGGCAAAAACGGATTCTTACCTATACGTATGCGATGGAAAAAGACTCGAATTACATCTAGACATGGTATCATCAATGGCGCAAAGGCTACAACCAATGGCTCATAAGCCCACCTTATACCATGTATAGGCAATGTGGTCAATTTTATACTTAATATACTCAATATGATACCTATCGTCAACGAGCCTGTGTCGCCCATAAAAATTTTCTTCTGATTCTCGGCTTCGCCAAACACATTGTAATAGAAAAATGGTAATATTACCCCTAAGGTAACAAATGCCAATAACGCAAATGTGTATTGATGAACTTCAAACAACACTATGCCATAATAAAGACATGCCACAGCACTAAGCCCCGATGCTAACCCATCGATACCGTCTATCAGATTTATTGCATTGGTAATAAACACTATCAACAAAATAGCTAACAACCCGCCATACCAAATATTCAAATAATAATAACCACAAAAGCCATAGAAACTGCGCACCCAAATGCCCGAAGCTACAAGCAATAGTCCAGAAAAAACTTGAATAACAAACTTCGCACGATAACGAACCCCTATCAGGTCGTCGGCTATGCCTACTAAATAAAGTGCCGTCATTGCACATAACGACATGACCAACACATTGACATCACGCGAAAACTCGAACAACAAGCCAAAATTGCCAAAATATTGATTGATGCCAAACAACAATGCCATTGTGAAAAATATCACTGGAGTAAAAGCCAATCCTCCTAAACGTGGCACTGGTATATGGTGTATCTTACGCTCGCCTGGCTCGTCAAATAAATTCTTACGAAAGGCTATCAGCAATATCTGAGGTATAATAACACCCGACAATATCGCACTAACCAAAAATCCACATATAATATTTATTATCCAATACTGCATAATACTCCTAAATTTAATTTAATCTGCAAATTTAATATTTTTTTTTGAAATAAACAAATAGATATTTTTTTATATTAACAAAAAAAGCGTCAATCAGAGAATGACGCTTTGTGTGTGTATGCTACCGTCGGACAACTCGACTCGCATGAAATAGATGCCTCGGGAGACGGCATGGTCAGGAAGGATGGTTTCGCCCTCATGGCAAATGTCGGAATCGATAAGTTGTCCCGATAGTGTATAGATATGATAATAACCCGATCGTTCTGACTGTATGCGCACGCGCTTTTGTTCGTCGAAGGTGATGAGCACTGGCTTATCGCTCTCTTGTTTCTCGGCATTATTGACTATACTAATAGCTCCTGTAGGGATAGCATAATCTTCGCCTTCGCGTATGAGATGCGCCTCGATAACATCGCCTGGTTGCATGCCGTCGGGAAGATAGAGATAAGATCGATTGGTGCGTTGAACTAAATCGCCATTGCGATACCACTCGTAGGATGAGAATCGATAGCCTCCGTTGTTCTCTTCGTTGAGAATGGCTACTACGTCATTCCACTTCTGCTCGAGCAACCACGATGGATAGCGCACAAGTAGTGGTAT
Source organism: Candidatus Aphodosoma sp. (assembly GCA_045629685.1). Lineage (GTDB taxonomy): Bacteria > Bacteroidota > Bacteroidia > Bacteroidales > Paludibacteraceae > Aphodosoma. Next base: position 8,655 of record JAZQRP010000113.1, read on the forward strand.
TGTATAGCGATAGATGGTGTCGTTGCAAATGCCATTTTTAATCTCTATATCTACCGTATAGTAATCGGGACGGACATACTGAAATGCTGTTTCGAACAAATGAGGCAAGGAGTCGTAGATAAACCCATTGTAAGGACGGTCGATGACATCGACAAAACCTTGTGATTTGGCTTTCTCGTCATAATAGAGACTATAGCTGATAGGCTCAGGTCCTCGATAGTTGTATGTAACTAAATAGATTTCATCGTCGGCGCGTAGGTCTTCAACACTTGCTTTGACTATCGACGTAGGATGGACTGCCTCGAGAACAAGCACTCGAAGTCCGCAATGGGCAGAATCAATGGCTACGGTGTCGTAATAAACTCCTGATTGAGTGATAACTTGTCTGCCAAAATGGACTGTATCGTTAAGACACATCTGGGTGTAGATAGTATCAACACGAGATGTAGGCAAGACATTGAGTTTCAATTTATAGATACTATCGCAACCTTCGCCTGTGAAGAGTGTATCGTAATATACGCCTTCGTAACGGAGCTTTTTGCCACGGAAATAGTAAGACTCTACATCGCAAATAGTGGCTTCGCTCTCGAGAACATAGACAGGCACAATATTGAGAATTACTTTGTAGATACTATCGCAACCTGTAGAGCTAATAAGCGTATCGGCATAAACACCTGGCTTAGTGAGAATATGACCACGGAAATTGTATTTATCGCCACGACAGATAAAAGCATGTTCGACAAAATGATAGGCATCATTGATAGTAAGATTGAGATTATAAACCTCTAAATATTGGTCATTATAGATAGTATCGACATAGTGACCCGACTCAGTAAGATAGCGCCCATTGAAATCATAATAATCACCACTACAGACTGATTTGTTGAGATGAATATGTTTTTCGCGACCTACTACTTCAAACGTCTGTGATTGCTCATCGAAACATATACCGCCTCGCAAGTAAGAACGTAAAGTCACAGTATAACGACCATCGCGAGCATATACAACAGAAAGAACCGAATCGGTAACTGGCAACACCCTACCATCGCCCAAATCCCACACAGCACTATCAACTGGTTCGTGTATAGCCTTAGGATTGATGCCATCTCTTGACACGAAACTCGTATTTTTCAAATATAATGTATCAACATATCCTCGTGAAATCTTGGACTGGAACTTCGACACGGGGTAACGTGTCTCTGCAATAAAACGAAGTGAAAAACGGCAATAATCTTTACCTATTTGAGACATCGTACAAATATACTCAGTAAAATCCATCGGAACCTCAAACGTTTGAGTTGTTGAAAGAACTTTAGTAGTATCTTGAGCTGTGGTCCATTTATAATTAAACCCTGCAGGAGCCACATAGGTATTAGTAGCTACATCGCCACACTGAGTCGATTTAATATCACGTGACATAAAATCGAGCGTAAAATAGGCATAACCATAATGTCCCTTCTCAGCACAATCGCGATTCGTCAAACGAATACGAATACGACTGCCTATATAATCACTCAAATCAAGACCAATTGTAGTCCAATCCTTCCACATCGGGTCATCTCCCTCCCAGCCCAACTGGCGACTCGCAATAAAATCAAACGAACCACATAAATAATCTAAATCAAACCCTTCTGAATCAAGAATATCAAGCATAAATCGAGGCTGACGAGTGGAAATATGATCGGAATTTTGCATCACCGCTGCATAATTTAACACCAAAATTGCTTTGTCCTCCGTAACTAAAACATCATAAATGATAGCCTCGCCCTCAGCCCCAACCTCATGATTACCCAACCGCATCGAACGAGTAGCCCCAGGTGGAATCATTGGTAAACTCGGCACCATACTATCAAAACCTTGTTCCGTAATAATGGTGTGACGACCTGGTTCTACACCTTGCTTCAAATATGGCGAATAATAACTACCAGTAGTACAAGTAACATACGACGAATCAAGAGCCGTAAAATCAAAATCTTGAGCCTCCATCTGCACTGCAATGAACAGAGCTCCCAAAAATATCAATAATCTGGTTTTCATAATTGCATAATTTTATCGACAAGTACGACATGAAATTGTTGCTAAAGTATAAGTCCACCTGAAACCAACTACAAAAGGTGTCGTACGTTTATTTCGTGTGCTATTTGATAAATAATAAGGTACATTCATCAGTTCTGCTGGATTAGAAGGATTAAGTATATACATCTCTTGGTCTTCACGATTTTGCACAAGCGAATTAACAGCATACTCAAAATACCCCGATAATCTACATAATACATGACGATCTCGCATATTCGTATAATTCCTATAATTATTATAGAAAATATATCCAACCTCTAAACATACAGCCAACTTATTCCTATTCACTTTACGAATTATGTCCATACGTGTCTGCATATCATAATCGCCATAAAAATGATTTGGCATATCCTCAAAATCATCGATATAATCACTATACGTTGCCGAAGTAGAATATTGCAAATAATTGCGAGCTACAGCCAATACATTGATAGAATACTTAAATCCACCCCCAAAGGAAAAACCCTTATAATGATGATATCCAAACATCACAGGTACACCAACATAAAGAAAATCCTGACGCTCATACCACAAATCTTTATTATAATGATAAATAACCTCATCTCCCTCTGTATCTCTGATACGCTTATCACTAAGATTATCCGTGATTGACATAGAAGAACTCAACGACTGCATCTCTGCCCCTATTTCAAACCAAAAAGAAGGCACCATAAACGAATAACCTAAACCTAAAATAGAGACAAAGCCACCCTTCTCTTGTGTATTCTCAAAATCATCAAAAATAATAGAATAACCAGCTGTAACGTTATTATAAAAATAATGGCGAGTATCTCTATTAGCTCTTGGTCTGCGAACTTGAGCAAAAACCGAGGTAGCCAATAGCATAAAAAAGATAATATGTACAATACGCTTTGCCATTATAATACACTTTATAATTACACTTCATCATTAATATATCAAATAATGTGCAAATGTATCTATTTATATTTATAAGAGCAACCGTTTATTTCCGAATTGCATAAATTTGCAACCTAATTAAATTAAAACATGTATAAACTGCAAAAAACACCAACTATTTTTTATAAAATTCACACATTTTTCTAAAAAAATTAAGCCAAAAAACATTTTTTTAATAAAAAACCTCACAATAAACAACCATTATCTCACAAATAAACACAAAAAAAAATGGATGTCAATAATGACATCCATCTTCGTGGTCCCACTTGGGCTTGAACCAAGGACCCCCTGATTATGAGTCAGGTGCTACTAACCAACTGAGCTATAGGACCAATCTCGAATTGAGACTGCAAAGTTACGAAATTTATTTGAAACTACAAAGCGTTTTTACATGTTTTTTGATTTTTTCAACTATCTCCCAAATAATCAAAGGCAAAGCTACCCCAACAACCGAATATAACACCCAATAACCACCTATTTTCAACACTGGAAACGCAGATAAATTCTCAATAGGCAAACCATAATACCAAATCAAAAACAATGTAACTAACTTAAACGACAAAAAATGAAATACCAAAACATACAAAGTCTTCCCACCTATATAATCAAACACATCAACAAAAAACTTCCATTTAATCACACTCACTAAATTTAAAAGACCAAAACACCCAATCAACGAAACCACAAAATAAATGAATATATCATACCCTACAACAGACATCGAACCCGTAAAAAAGAAAGATATGACAACCAACAAAATAAGAGCTATTAAGCCCAAAATCCAATTATCTTTCACAAAACCATACTTCCTATAACAATACCCAAAAACAAAATAAGCCGAAGACAACATCGTTATACTAGATATCGTCGGAATACGCACAGAACTGACACTAAAAACAAACGCCAACAACAAATATAACAATATAAGCAATGGCAAAAACATATTCTGTTTCAAATTCCACCAAACAATAGCCCTCAACGAAAAATAAGATATAATAGACGCATACAATAATTGCTTCAAAAACCAAAAACCACCCAACAACTGCTCCGAATCAATCATAATCAAAATTGATAAAACCTCCTTCAATATCTCCCCCCCCTCCACTAACATTTTATCATAGACATGTATCTTCGCAAGTAAATTATGAAAAAACAAAAATATAAAACTCCACTTCACAAAAGGCCACCACAACCCTTTCAGCTTATTGAAAACATACTGCTTCGGCTCAGAAAAATACTTCTCCTTAAACAAAAAACCAGAGCACACAAAAAAACAAGGCATTCGCAACAAAGAGAAAGCTTCATTCACTTCATCAGGACACCCAGAATGCCCAACAACCATCAATATAATACAAATAGCCTTAGTTACAGAAATCGTTAAATCGCGCGTCATTTTCAAAATATAAATTTACACCACAAAGTTACAAAATATTTCACAAATCCAACACACAAAAACAAGGAAATAAAAAATTCCTATAAGGCTTCGGAGATGCCTCACTTTAGCAGTAACCGTGGGTGATCTTGCGATAGCAAGTCACCTACGGAGGACAGGACATAAAAAAAGAGAGTCTATTCTTTCGAATAAACTCTCTCTAAAAACGGCGGCGACCTACTCTCCCACGATGCAACGCAGTACCATCGGCGCGAGTGGGCTTAACTTCTCTGTTCGGAATGGGAAGAGGTGGAACCCCACTGCT
>JAZQRP010000114.1:0-5783 GCA_045629685.1 Candidatus Aphodosoma sp.
GGTCAGTACAACTTATGGGTTGAAAGTTCAAGTAAACCGACGTCATGTTAGGGTTGCTCGCCCGAGTATCGTTGGAGGGTAGAACGATAGAGACGTTTAGCGATAGACGTAGTAGATAAATGACAAGCACTATCTTCGCAAAATGATAGCACAAAACCCGGCTTATAGTCCTACTATTATTTTTTTTGATTTTTGTTTAACAGAAGTACATATTATATTTAGGCTTACAAATTATAATTTTTATTTTATAATTTTGTTGGGATATCTTATTCTTTAAGTACAAAAAAAAAATTATATACTTGAAAAAGTGATTGTCCTCTATTATTAATAGAATATCACAACTCATTGTCAGCCAATAAACAAATTTCTTGTACTTATGTTAAAAATAAATATATGTAAACTATGAAACAAAAAAAGACTATTGGTGAATGGATTTCGTGGTTAATCCATTTTCTTTTACATGATATATTCCGTGTGACGGAAGACGAACTGAGTAAAACAATGCGTTTTTTTGTGCGTCTGCTTAAAAAACTTGTTATATCAATTCGTGGGTTTGTTTATGATGACCTTATTGTAAAAGCTTCGGCTTTGACATACTATACTATATTGGCCATTGTGCCCATTTTTGCTCTGTTTGTTGCTGTAGGCAAGGGCTTTGGCTTTTCTGATATTATCGAAAGGTTTGTTATTCATGTAATTGGTGATAATCCTGAAATTACTAAACTTGTAATGGGATTTATCAATAATTATCTTGAATATACGCAAGGTGGTCTTTTCGTCGGTTTTGGTATTGCTATTTTGCTTTGGGCTGTTATTAACACATTCCGTCAAATTGAGGCTAATTTTAATGCTATTTGGAATGTAAATAAAAATCGTTCTATAGTACGCCAATTCACAACATATATGACTATGCTCATTGTTGTGCCTTTCTTGATTGTCATTTCAAGCGGACTTACGGCTAAAGTTGATGAATATGTTTCGCTTATTGCCGATTCTTCATTGGGTTCATTCCTCGTTGTTGTATATCAATTTCTTGTTAAACTTGCTCCATTTGTTATTTATTGGTTGCTTTTTACACTTGTATATGTCATTATACCTAATACTAAAGTGAAAATCACCGATGCAATGCTTGCTGGAGTGGTTACAGGTACTGCATTTCTTGCTATTCAATTCGTATATGTTAATGGACAGGTCTCACTTTCTCAATATAATGCTGTGTATGGTAGCTTTGCTGCTATTCCGTTGTTACTCTTTTGGTTACAACTTTCATGGACTATAATTCTCTATGGTGCCGAACTATGTTATGTGAGCCAAAATCTTATAAATTTCTCATTCGAAAGTGATACAAAAAACATTTCTCGTCGCTATAAAGATTATACACTTTTTATAGTGCTTAAAATCATAATCTCACGTTTTTGTCAAGGTCAAAAACCAATCTCAGCCAATCAAATTGCTCTTGAATATAACATTCCCATACGTCTTGTGCACGATCATATAAAACTATTAGTTGATACAGAAATTATATCAGAAATTTATATTGAACAAAATGCTGAACGTTTCTATCAACCAGCGATTGATGTAAATCTTATAACAGTGCATTTTGTTTTTGATAAGATAAATCGTTTTGGTTCTGAGAACTTTAAAATCACAGACAATGAAAATTTCAGTGATATATGGCAAAAGCTTCAAGCTTTACAACAAACAATTAACGACGAAAGTTCTAAAATTCTTATCCGAGATTTATAATATGAAACGACTCGCTATACTATTAATAATTGTGAATTTTTCGCTATTGCTCAAGACCGTTGGTTGTGCATTTGGCATTGAGCATTCTCAAATAGTACGCTGTGGGGCTGACCGTATAGATCAATATCTTCCGTTACTCAAAGAGAAGCGTGTTGGTGTGGTAGCTCATAAGGCAAGTTATATCTATACTGGTGTTTTTAAGAAAAAAGATGTTCGTCGTTACAACTTGAATGGCAACACACATCTTGTCGATTTTCTTGCTGCTCAAAAGATAAATATCGAGTGCGTATTTGCTCCAGAACATGGTTTCCGTGGCACTGCCGATGCTGGGGAAAAGGTGTCAAGTGGGGTAGATGAGCAAACTGGCATCATGGTGCGCTCGCTCTATGACGGCAATACTGGTCGCCCAAGCGATTCGATTATGGCTTTGTTGGATGTCGTTCTATTTGACCTTCAGGATGTTGGATTACGTTATTATACCTATCTGACCACAATGGTTAAGATGATGGAGGCATGCGCTACTCACAATGTACACATGATTATTCTCGACCGTCCAAACCCTAACGGACATTATGTCGATGGTCCTATCCTTGATATGAAATATCGTTCGGCTGTGGGCTATCTGCCTGTGCCAGTGGTGCATGGTATGACATTGGGCGAAATGGCACACATGGTGAATGGCGAGGGGTGGTTGCCTGATTCGGCGCAGTGCAACATTACTGTAATTACGTGCGAAAACTACACTCATCAAACTCTCTATCAATTGCCGATAGCACCTTCGCCTAATCTGCCAAACATGAGAAGTATCTATCTTTATCCTGCGATGTGTTACTTCGAAGCGACACCAGTAAGCCTTGGTCGTGGTACCGACTATCCATTCCAATGCTATGGACATCCAAATATGTTAGGGTATGACTATAGTTTCACTCCGACATCGCGCTTTGGTGCCAAAACACCACCACAACAAGATCTGGTATGTTGGGGAGTTGACCTTAGTGTAGCGCCATCGCTTGACACAATATTTAGTCGTGGAGTTGACCTTACTTATTTAATAGATGCATACAACAATCTCCACCTTGGCGACCACTTCTTTCGCCCATTTTTCGAAAAGTTGATTGGTGTGGATTGGGTGCGTAAAATGATAAAATCCGGAAAAACTGCAGATGAAATTAGTGCTATGTGGAAGGATGATGTAGTAAAATTCCGTCAAAAAAGAGCTAAATACTTCCTTTATGAAGAGTAAATATATTTGATATATAATTACTTAACCAACAAAACAAAAATACTATCTCAAAAATTTGCATAATCCAAATAAATGTCGTACCTTTGCACCCGTTAAAGTTGGGATAAATAGTTAATGCCGAATGGCTCTCTAAACACTCAACTCTTAACACTAAACTTTAATGGTGCCATAGCTCAGTTGGTAGAGCAAAGGACTGAAAATCCTTGTGTCCCCGGTTCGATTCCTGGTGGCACCACAAAAAGAAACGCTAATGACTTAAAAACAAGGTTGTTAGCGTTTTTTCTTTTGTCTTAGACCTCCATTTTGGCAACATTTGACCAACATTTTGATACTTTTTCGCCGTTTTTGATGCTAAAAAAGTCGGTTTTTGCGGGGTATTACAATACAAAAAAAGAAGGTGATTATCACCTTCTTTTCTTTTTTAGAACAAGTTGTCCTCATTTGTGTCATTTGCAGCAGCAACCGTTTCGGCAACTTCTTCCAACGAACACTTTATATAATTTATATACTGACCTTCTGTTTTATGACCGCTCACGCTCATTCTTTGAGCAAGGGTGTATTTTGGAGAACCATCTGGTTTTGTTGCAAGATACATATTCGTGATGCAGGTTCTTCTCGCAGTATGAGAGGCAACCATTGCCCACTTTGGTTTTATACATTCTCCTCTCTCATTAATTTCAAATAGTTTTCTCCCTCCGTCCTTGTTCGTGTATAAAGCATTTTTTTCGTGTTTTTTTAGCATTGTCTTCTCTTTAACAGCAAGACTTGTGATAGAAGCAGATAGCCTTTCACAAATATCTTTAATTCTTCTATTGATTTCTGCTTCGCTTATCTTTGGGACGCGATAGTTATATTTCTTTAACAAGGTTTCCAGTTGATTACCGACTATTGGCACACAGACATTGTGTCCAGTCTTCTTTTGTTGCAATCTTATTACTTTTACACCATTGCGTGTTGTTCCGACCCATTCAGGTTCAATCCTTCCATAATCACTCACTCGCTGTCCTGTAAAGCAACCAATAAGAAAAATATCTCTTACTATTTCATCGGTGCCACTTAGTTCCATATTGTATAGTCCTTGCAGTTCTTCCGTTGTAAGATATATCTGCGTAGATTTATCGCTTTCTCGCACTTCCATTGTGTAATTAAGGTTTCTCGCACGAAAGTTTTCGTGAATGCCTTCTATTTCTGCATCATTGATTAACTTCTTTAAGTCCTTCATTAGTTTCTGTATGCTTGTCGGATTTAATTTGTCTGCCTCCAAGTAAGTGATGAACATACCGATGAGCGACTGATTAATATCGTCCCACGAAAATGGATATTTTTTATGAAAATCCAATACCTTATCTATTGCCTGTTTCCAATGAAGTATTGTGGCTTTTGCGTATGGCTTGTTTTTTATAGTTCGCCTACGACCGCATTGCATTTCATTGATGTAGTTTTGTGCATACACCCTAAACATCTTTCTCTTTTCGCTCTCCATCTTGGATTTTGCTTCCTCCTTCTTAATCATTTCTTCTCTGACATCGTGAAGAACGACATTTTCAATGAGTTTATTAACCTCCTCTTTTGTGCATTTATGATACCTTCTTAATACTTTTAACCCATTTTCTATCTCTTGGATTTTGTGGGTATAGTTCATACCATCCAGATAGTTTGCCTTCTTTCTTTCGGTTTTTGAGCATTCAAGCCATTTCTTAATATCCACTTGCATAAGTAGATTAAAGTGAGACGCCCCTGTATCTCTACATCTTATTGTAGAGTGTAAGTATGCTTTACCTTCTTTCTTTTTACTTCTAATTTCTATATTCATATTATCCTGCTTTTGCTATTACTAATCCACTTACCTCTGCTTCTAAAACATCTTTAAGACTATACATCTTCTTTCTCCCCCCTAATGGAAGTTTTCTGATTTTTCCTTTTTTCTCCCAGTTGTGTAGAGTGTCTGCATTAATGTTCCATCTTTTACACAAATCCTCGGTAGTCAATAAAGGAGTGTTTGTAATTGTTGAGCAGTTTTTCTCATCAATGATTTCTGCAAATGCTTCTCTTACTATTCCTTTTATAAAATATCTTGCTTCTTCAAGCAAGCCTTCCAAACCCCTCATCCCGATGGGGTAATGGGAAAAATTGATATTATCTTTTATCATTTCCTATTAAAATTACAAAAATTAGAAGGCTTGAAATGGAACTCATCTTTACATTCACCATTTCTCTAACCTTGTATTATAAAAATAACAAACATATCCGAAAAATGACGAAAAAACGCACTTTTTTTTCAAAAAAATGTCATTTTTTTCCCACATTCATTCACTTATCTTTCCCTCTACACAGTATCAAAATAAACTGAAATGGGAGCGTCATAGTATATAATATATAGGAGTAATGCTTCTATATCATATACTAACGCTTTGCAAGCACATACCGCCCCGAAGTTCTCGTAAATCCATATTGTTCTTCGTATGCTTAACATATGGCAAACTCCTTCTTTAATCGTTTAATGGTGCTTTCAGATACATCAGTCAATTTAGCAACCTTTCGTATTGGGTAGCCTGCTCTCAAAAGTTTCAATGCCTCCTTATATTCTTCTTTCTTTGTATCAACGGGCTTGCGATATCCGACCTTACGACCAAGACCAGACTTACCAGTTGTAGCAATGTTCTTATCCACATAGACCTTCCTGCCCGATTGTAAGCGATAGTGTATGTTTTCACGCTCCATTTCGGCACAGGTTCCAAGAACTGCAATCATTATGGTGAGATAAGGGTTCTCTTTTTCATCACATCCGTAAATA
>JAZQRP010000115.1:0-2225 GCA_045629685.1 Candidatus Aphodosoma sp.
ACAGGCACTCGCATCGTTTGGAGTTGCACCGGACTCAAACAAGCCTTTATTTGGATTATCATTATGCTCGCAGCGCGAGGATCATGGAAGCATAAATTGTGGTTTATCCCTCTCGGCCTCGTGTGTGCGTACTTGTTTAATATATTGCGTATCACATTGATTGCGATAGCGATAGAACATCATCCCGAGTGGTTCAATATGTTGCACGATTATATCTTCAAGTATATCTTCTACGGCATGCTCTTCTTACTCTGGCTCTGGTGGAGCAACCGAATAGCTGACGCCGCCCAATAGGAGTAGTTGAATAAGCATATTTTTTCACAGACTACCATATATAATAAGTGCGGGATTTAAGCCCGCACTTAATGTTTTATATTTTGCTGAACGCATACGCGTTTGGCAAAACAATCGTTCGAACGATAGCGAGATAAGAAATAATCGTTTGAGTTAAAAGCGAAGTTTCAGGAAAGATTGTCAATATCGTGATGTAAGGTTACACCTTATACATAATAGAAAATGCACTCCCAAAAGAGTGCATTTTTATTTTGAATAAAAAAATCAAATTTTGTTAGTTCCAATAAAATACTGTTGTCTCTCCTACACGAACTGTTGCAGTGCCTTCCTTTACAGTAGGCCACAAAAGATATCCATCTTTTTGAGTAACTGTTATATAGTATTTACCCGCTTTAAATTCATATGTCTTCGTTTTTTTTGCACCAAGTGTAAAAGGTTCAAAACCAGACACTTCAACATAATAAGCATCACTAGTTTGATTTTGAAATTGGATATAACCAGTTGTTGCAGGAGGATTATACCCCCCTCCATAATTACCACCTCCAGGGGCATCAGGTCCACCACAACCTGCAAAAATAAGGGACACTGCAATAAATGCAAAAAATAAAATCTTTTTCATAATACTAAATATTTTACCGCCTACTCTTTGTCGGATTTTCGGCTTACTCCGTTATTAATTTATTGATAATTAATTAGATATACAAAAAAGCGTGAACTTTCGTTCGCTTCATTTGATTACTTGAGGTCTTCGACTACCTTATTTACTCAAATTTACGCACAGAAAACTCACGCGGTTACGCGAGCGTGCATAAACCGTGACTTGAGTAAATAAATTACATTGAAGTTGTCGAAGTTTCAAGTAATCAAGTTTGGCTTATAACGCTATATTTAATATGTCTTTGCACCGACGCTTCGGTACGGATGGTCGGCGGTTTTATCCTTTCCGTTGCAAAAGTACAACATTTTTTTTAATTGTGCAAATATTTTTAGTGTAAAAGTGTAGAGTGTAAGGTGTAAAGGCATGAAATACCCGAATGTGATTCGTCAAGCACCCCAAAACGCCACGAGCGTTTTCGGGGACCCCGCGGGGCTAATAAACAAAGAAGTAAGAGAACTTAATGTATCCAAAAAATAGGGGTCAATACAAGTGAAGGCAGGGAGAAAGTAGCAGAATCACCTATAAATAACCTAAGAATAACCTATGAATCACCTAAGATTTATAGGGAAAACTCGGCAAAGATATAGATATGTATCGTTTATCTACAGTATATGTAGCGTAATTCCTTTGAGGGCAGCGACCGTTGTAATGAATAACTTAAACATTGTTGGCAGTTGTGTCTACCCTATACTACACAAGCTTATAGCCGTGCGGCTGCGTGACCGCAAGGGTCGCGCCATTCTATGTGTTGCGCTTGCTCCTCAGAGTGGGGACTCTTCGGGCACAACACTCGGAGTGCGTTCCGTCGCACTCCTTCACGCAAAATGCGGCAAATACTCCCGTTCGCTCACATTATTATTCAAAAAAACGGTTGGCACCTAATCATATCCCACCTACCATCTACTTGTAAGCGAGCTTTCAGCAGATGATAGTTGGTCTATGAGATAGAAATCTATCTTTTTTGAAAATAAAGTTCGCTTTACTTGCGTATTTGCATTTTTTGTTGTACCTTTGCAGCGAATAACTATAAAACAAAAATTATCGAAAATTAGACCAAAAATTATCGAACATTATTACTTAGCTACCAAAATTGCAGTTTAATTATAGTAAATTAACCAAAATTATTTATAACACCATGGAATTACCTTTTGCAGAATCGTGGAAGATTAAGATGGTAGAGCCCATCAAGAAATCCACCCGCGCAGAGCGCGAACAATGGCTCAAAGAAGCTAAAAACAACATCTTTATGCTCCGCAGCGAGCAAGTTTACATC
>JAZQRP010000116.1:0-4772 GCA_045629685.1 Candidatus Aphodosoma sp.
ATTTTTCTATTAACTTTAATCACCTTATTCACAACATTTACATTTGCAGAGGATAAGACTACAAACAAAAATTTCACTCAATCGGGCAACGACAGATTCTCAATTAAAGCACAAGGCATAATGGGATTCTACATAGACAAACATAGTAGCATGAAAGCAGATATGCCAAGTGCTCCGACTGGATTGATGTTTGGCATAGAGTTTCCATCATCGCAACAACGCCCATGGCAACAATATCTCATGAATCCAACAGTAGGTTTGGGTATGACATACCTCAACTTAGGAGCAGACAGATATGGTCACGCCGTAGCGTTATATCCTTATATATTGCTCAACTGTGTGCGCACACAATACTTCGAGATGAAGGTGAAATTGGCACCAGGTTTAGCTGTAGTGAATGAACATTGGTACACCCAAGAAGACCAAAGCATTGACAACTACGTTAATGCCACAACCAATCCGATATTCGGATGCTACCTAAATGCTTATCTCAATGCGGGGTTGAATCTTAACTTCCCTATCACGAGCAACTTTGCAATTAATGGAGAATTTGGATTCATTCACATGAGTAATGGTCGCGTGTGTATGCCTAATTTGGGTGCAAATATATTCTATGGTGGCGTAGGTATGATAGCCACAATCAATCCTGACGAGGAAAATGAGCGTACGCCTATCCAATTTCCCGACCTTCCATACAAATGGAGTTTGAATGTTACTGCTGCCAGTGGCGCTGTGGCACAAGATATTGCAGAGCACAAATTTGCCATTGCGTCGTTCCACACTGGCGCCATATACAATGTGTGCAATTGGTATGGCGTGGGTGCTGGCGTTGATATGTTCTACAACGACGGTATAACAAACAAGACAACTCGTTGCCTTTATAGCAAAGACCCAAGAATAGAATATACTGCGAAAGACAAATTCCGTATGGGTGTGAGTTTGAATAACGAATTCAAATTTGGCATGTTGACTGCTATTTTCGATTGGGGTGTATATCTTTATAATCCTGCACGTAATTATTACTACGACTATGTGAGGGACTACTGCAAAGATGGATTGGTGAAACGTCCGCTGTTCTACAAATCAATGGGAGCGAGCACGGATGAGGCATTCCACTATTTCCGTTTCGGTGTGAAATTTCAGGTATGGGACAATATATACCTACAAGCTACCGCTAAGACTCATATGCAAATTGCTGAGTTTATTGAGTTTGGTATAAATTACCAAATACCTTTCCTCAGCAAAGAGAGACGTAAAGACGGTGAGAGCATAGTGTTTCATCAACACAAAGGATGGTGGAAGGATTTTTAAAAAAAGCGAGGCATTTTGAATGTCTCGCTTTTTTTAATCCTTATCTTTTCATTTGTTACTTTTAATTTCATTTGTTACTTTTGACATTGCGCAAAAGTAACCAAAACGCTCGTCCTGTGCTTAAAAACGCTAAAGGATAGCAATAAATTCTACAGCGCTTTAAACTCGGGCAAACGTACTACTCTTCAAAGTTTCAGTGCTTGCCCATAGATTTTATACTCCGTTATTGGCCAGTGTAACCTCGCCCAAAACCGCTGTTTAACGGATTTATTACTATCCTTTTTTTTTCGCGTTTTTAAGGCAAGGCACTTGAAATTGCTCATGCTCGGCAGAGTTTAAGCAAGCTTAACTCTACTCTCGCTTACTCGCAATTTTAAGGCAAGGCACATTTATTTATATGCATAAAAAATTAGAGCATATTATTTCAATGCATCGAGGTTTTGTTGGTTTTGAGTTTGTTTGCCTTCGGCAGTGTACATGTAATCGATGCGAGCAGCATAGGCTTTTTCGATTTTGCCACGTACCATCTTCATCGTACTGTTGATCATTTGGTTTTGCTCAGTAAAAGGCTCAGCCAAAACAGCAAATGTAGTTGGCAACCAGCGCTCAGGGAACATACCTTCGAATTCGCCTCCTTTACGATATTTAGCGAGTTCTTCTTCGAGTTTTTTCACTGCTGCTTTACGACCCTCTTCTGTATCAAGAGTAAAATTGAAGTGAGCAATCTTGCGTTTCAATGCTTCACGATTAGGAACAATCAAAGCAGTAGTATAAGCCGATTGGTTGTTGTAGAGCATCACTTGATCGATGTATTTAGATTTTTCGACCAAAGCTTCTTCAATGCCTTCTGGACTATATTTCTCACCATCGCTTGAGATGAGGAGTGATTTGAAACGTCCTTTCACATAAAGGAGACCCTCTTTGGTCATATAGCCGAGGTCGCCAGTATAGAGATAACCATCGCGAACAGTTTCGGCAGTAGCCTCTGGATTTTTCCAATAACCTTTCATTACGTTTTCGCCTTTGACAACGATTTCGCCCATTTCACCAAGAGGGAGTTCGCGACCTTCGCTATCGCAAATTTTAAGCTCGAGAGGTTTCACAAGTTTACCACTTGAACCAAAACGATATAGGTCAGGACCATTAGAAGAGAGAACAGGTGTAGCCTCAGAGAGTCCGTAGCCTTGGAACATAGGAATACCTACACCAACATAGAATTTTTGGAGGTCTTTGTCGAGAAGCGCACCGCCACCGATAAAGAAACGGAGTTCGCCACCAAAATTGTCGCGCACTTTAGAGAACAATATTTTATCAAAAAGAGCTACGAGTGGATAGAGCAAAGCACGAAGACCTTTGCTGTCGAGATTGCTATCGCCGAAATAGATTTGACGAAGACGGAGTCCGAAATTGAAAAGTCCGACAGTGAACTTGCCTTTAGCGCGAATAGCTTGTTCGATGTTCTTTTTGAATGTTTTGGCAAGAGCAGGCACTGAGAGGATGAAATGAGGGCGTACCTCTTTAATATTAAGAGGAATGTTTTTGAGAGTTTCCATTGGTGTGCGACCTACTTGAGTAGTTGCCACAGATGCACCTTTAGACATCATAATATAGAAACCTACGACGTGAGCAAAACAGTGGTCGAGAGGGAGAATGATAAGTGTACGCCAAGTTTCGTCGATATTGACAAGAGTACAAGCTTGTTCTACGTTGGCTGTGTAGTTACGATGAGTGAGCACCACACCTTTAGGGTCGGCAGTTGTACCTGAAGTATATGTGATTGTTGCAATATCATCATTTTGAAGTGATTTGCCTACAGCTAGAAATTCTTCGATAGAATGAGTATTCAAAAACTCATCACCAAGAGACATTACATGATTTAAAGATATTTCACGTTCTTGATACTCTTCAATATCGTCGAAAACAATAATTTGCTTAACATTAGGCAATTGGTCTTTAATAGCACGAACCTTTTTGAGTTGAGTACGAGAAACCATTATAAATTTCACATCGCCGTGAACAAGGCGGAAAAGTAGGTCGTTAGACTCTTCGAGTTTGATAGACAAAGGCACATTCATAGCACCAGCATAGAACATAGCCAATTCGCCAATAATCCAAGCATTGCGACCTTCACTAAGAAGAGCCATACTATCTCCCTTTTGCACACCAAGAGCTTGTAAACCAGCACCGAGACGATAAACTTGATTTTTTACTTCTGAGTATGTAGTTGGTTCAAATTTTTTATTGGTCTTTTCAAGCAAAAATGTGTTATTCGGATACAAACGTACCGATTCTTCAAACAAATCTACAAGTGTTTTTTTCATAAATTTAGAGAATTAGTAGCGAGTAGCAAGTAACAAAACAGGCATAATCGCGTTATTGATATTCATAAAAACATGCAAAGATACTAAAAAATATTAAAAAAATATAATATTTCATTTCTTTTTTTACTATAAAAAATAAAAAAGAGTTAATAATAAGGGTTTTATATAATTAAACATAATATAGCACTATAGATACTGGAGAATGTTTAATAAAAACAGGAATATATCTCTGAACATAGGTTTATGATATGTTTATACTATATTTATAGTATATTTATACTATATTTATCATATATTTATAGTATGTTGTAATTAGAGTGAGCATATAGACAATAAAAAAAGGAGATAGATGGTATTGCGTATATGATTTTTTTTTTGTAACTTTGTAGTGTGAAAAAGTGTGCATTACAAATAGTTAGCCTTTGTTTAGCAGTGTTCATTGCGTATATTGGTGGTGGATTGAATATCTATCACTATTGTTGCGATGCTTGCGAAGAACATGGACGCGATATATTTCAGACAATATCGTGCGAGGAGGTGCATGAATCACATCATTGTTCGGATGATGATTGCCACCATGAGCACCATAATCACACTCGTATTATAGAAAATAGAGATGATTTGTGCGCTCATTTGATGGCAAGTTCGGCTCACTGCGATGTGCATCATGTGGAAGCACCTTATTTTTCACAATCTAATCCTTTGAAAGTGAACTTTGTGTCACCATTGATTGCGATACTCCCTATATCAATGCACAATGCACAATGCACAATGCACAATATTGAGTGCAAGATGCAAAGTGAGGCTATTCCTTTAGTCCAAATTCTCACAGGACGAGCCATAATTGTGCGCAAATCTGCGTATTTGATTTAGATAATAATTAGTCAAATCAGACAAATTAAATTTTTAGAATAAATCAAATAATAATCCCCCACTAAAACATTATATATTATGAAAAAAGCATTATTGATAATATTGTGCATTATGCATTGTGCATTGTGCATTCAACTATTGGCTCAAGAGGCAACAGGCGGTAACTTCACGGGTAGCGTGATTGACGATAATGGCGAGCCTGTGATTGGTGCCGAGATATTCTGGTTGAATACTACTATTGGTGCTGTGACCGACATTGACGGAAAT
>JAZQRP010000117.1:0-7427 GCA_045629685.1 Candidatus Aphodosoma sp.
AGGTCTTTCGGGCAGATTTACTCGTTTCGACAAAAAGAAATTTGGTGTAATTGAGGGTGTTACTGACAAAGATTACTATACAAACTCGAACCACATACCAGTGTACTACAAATGTAGCGCACGCCACAAAGCCGAAATCGAGGCTCCTTACCATAAACTCACAGGTGGTGGTCATATCTTCTATGTCGAAATCGACGGCGATGCTACACACAACCCTCAATCAATCATGCAAATAGTTGACTTGATGGATAAATACGACATCGGTTATGGCTCGGTGAACCACAACCGCAACCGTTGCCTCAACTGTGGTCACGAAGATGCAACAAGTGGATTGGAAGTTTGTCCAAAATGTGGTAGCACAAATATCGACAAATTGCAACGTATCACTGGCTACCTTGTGGGTACTACCGACCGCTGGAATTCAGCAAAATTGGCTGAATTGAAAGACCGCGTAGTGCATAATTAATTCATAATTCATAATTATTCATTCTTAATTGTTCATTCTTAATTGTTCATTCTTAATTCTTAATGGAGATATCGGTTATAAGCATTGTGGAGTCGACTTCGGTTGATGGTCCTGGATTGAGAACTACGGTCTATTGCGCTGGCTGTGGCCATAGGTGCAAAGGATGCCACAACCCTCAATCATGGGACATCAATAGTGGCACTCTAACCGATGTAACCATATTGGCTGACAGACTTTTGGCAACAGGCGAAGACATCACATTCAGCGGTGGTGACCCAATGTTTCAGGCAGAGGCTTTCGGCGAATTAGCCGCCACCATCAAATCGAAAAGCAATAGAAACATTTGGTGCTACACTGGCTTTAGAATCGAGCAATTACTCAAAAACTCAAAGGCATTGCCTCTACTTCAAAACATTGATGTTTTGGTAGATGGACAGTTTGAATTGGCTCTGCGAGATGAGAATCTACTGTTCCGTGGCAGTAGCAACCAACGCCTAATCGATGTAAAGAAAACCCTCGAAAAAGGAGAAGTGGTAACATACGAGCCAATAAATCTTCTATCTCCACTATTGCTAAAATACAAAATAAATGCTTAATCTACTAATCATATTATTCACTATACTCACTCCTCAAGAGGTGGAGCGCAGAACGGCAATAGATTTCAATAAACGTTTGTCGGACCTAATGCCATATATCCAAAAATACTACCCCGAGGTTGATTCGACTCAAATCGCCCAATGGGAAGAGTCGAAAGCTTTGGAGTATCGCATCATTAATGGCGAGAAATGGTACTTCCGTCGCGCTGCCGACAATCTATTCCGCATTGACCCAGAGGCACGAGCACTGAAAATTCGATTAGAAGGCAAAGAGCGCGCCGGCAGAGATACGGTTGTAATGAATCACATCCGAGCTGTGCTTGACGAACACAACCACTCTCCTAAACAAAAACTTTTCGTGCGCCAAGAGTGGGAGTTCGACTACAGACTATACTTTACCCCTCAATCAAGATTAGAGGATGGCGAACTAATCAAAGTATGGTTGCCTCTACCTAAAACCGAACAACAACGCCAAATAGATATAAGCATAAAACATTTTAATAAAAACGTAGAATTAAATACTGACATACACTCTACGGCATATATGGAGGGGAATTACGATGCCCACGACACTACGATGTTTAACATCGTCTATGAATTCGCAACATACGCCGAATACAACCCTCTACCTCATTGCTTCAAACACAAAAAAGCAGACCCCAACAATGCCGAACTAAAACAATATCTCGTAGAACGAGCACCTCACTGCTTGTTTACCGACAAAATTAAATCATTAGCCGACAGCATCGTAGGCAAAGAAAAACGCCCTTACTATCAAGCTCGAAAACTCTTTGCCGCAATACGAGAGTTATATCCATGGGCTGGGGCATGCGAGTATGGAATCATCGACAACATCCCCGAATATGTAATAGAAAACCGCCATGGCGATTGCGGACAAGTGACGCTACTCTACATCGCTATGTGCCGCTATTTAGGCATCCCTGCACGTTGGCAAAGTGGATTTATGCTACATCCAGGATATGACAACTTGCACGATTGGTGCGAAATATACATCGAAGGCATGGGCTGGATACCAGTTGACCCTTCATTCGGCGTACAACAATGGGGAAAAACTGATGCCGAACGCTACTTCTATTTCGGCAATATAGATGCCTACCGATTAATCATAAATACCGATTGGGGCGCAGAATTAGAACCTAAAAAACAATTCGAACGCTCTGAACCTGTAGATTTTCAACGTGGCGAATGCGAAACAGAGACCGAAAACCTCTATTTCGATAAATGGAAATATAAATTTATAGTAAAACTAAAAAATTAAAATTGCATATTTCAAAAAATAGTTGTAACTTTGCGTATTAAACGCATTGTTACAACTTTTTTATAAACACAATAAAATAATCAATTATGGCAAAAAAATTACTCAGCGCATTAAGCGTTATTTTGTTATGCGTACTTGTAAATGCACAAGTAACAACAGAACCTGCCTTCATTCAAAAAGGTTACAAAGGAGAAATTATAGTTACATTTGACCCTGCTGCAGGAAATGGTGGCATGGTTGGCGCAACTGCATGCTATGCACACACAGGTCTTATTACCGCAAAAAGTTCATCTGGCGGAGATTGGAAATATGCGACAACAAAATGGCGTGGAGGCGAAGATAAATATAAAATGAAAAAAAATGGAAACGTATGGACTTTAACTATTCCTAACATCTATGAATACTACGGATGTCCTGAAACAGAAGAAATCTTGAAAATAGCATTCGTATTCAACGATGGCCCTAATGGAGAAAAAGAAGGTAAAACTGCCGATGGTTCAGATATATTCATTGACTTAGTCGATGCTGGATTAAACGTGAAATTCGAAACTCCAGAAGGTAATCTATTATTAGATAAAGGCAAAACCACTACATTCAAAATATCAGCATCTGAAGAAAGTTCTATATCGTTAATCATAAATAACAATGAAATCAAAAATATACAAGGCACCGAATTATCACACGACTATACATTCAACGAAATAGGCAATTTCGTTTGTGTCGCAAAAGCAGAAAACTCAAACCACAATACAACAGATACATTAATTATTTGCGTTGCAGGAGCACCAGAAAATCTTGCTCGCCCAACTAATTTACAAGATGGTATCACATACTATAACGATGACCCAACAAAAGTAACTCTCTCGCTTTATAGCAAAAATAAAAGTCAAAAAATATCTCAAAACGTATTCGTTCTCGGCGACTTCAACAATTGGACATACTCAACTGAGTACCAAATGAAAAAAGATGGCGAAACTGGATATTTCTGGCTCGACATCACAGGCTTAGAAGCCGGCAAAGAATATATATTCCAATACGCCATAAAACGCCCTGACGGCACAATGGTACAAATATCTGATGCATTCACACAAAAAGTAGTCGACCCTAACGACCACTATATCTCAGAAGATATCTATCCTAACCAATTAGCTTATCCTGCAGCTGCAGATGGTCCTTGCGCCGTAATCCAAACTACACGTCCAACATTCAAATGGTCAGATGCTACTCTCAATTTCAAACGTCCTGACAAAAACAACCTCATAATTTACGAAATGTGGGTATACGACTTCTCCCCTCTTCGCTCTTTTGATGCTGTTACTAAACGTCTCGATTATCTCGAAAACCTCGGTATCAATGCTATCGAATTTATGCCTGTCTGCGAATTTGAAGGCAATATCTCTTGGGGTTATAACCCTACTCACTACTTCGCACTTGACAAAGCTTACGGAACAGAAGAATCATTTAAAATCTTAATCGACGAATGCCACAAACGCGGCATTGCCGTAATCGTAGATATGGTATTCAACCATGCAACAGGATGGGCTCCATTCAACAAAATGTTCCCATTAGCAGAAAATCCATACTTCAATACCAAAGCACCTCACGATGGTAATGTATTCGAAGATTTCAACCACGAATTCGATTTAACTCTTAACCACTTTACTCGAGTTCTTAATTATTGGCTCGAAGAATACAAAATCGACGGCTATCGCATGGACTTAAGCCACGGCTTCTGCGGCCCTAACTGTAACGAACAAAAACGTATCATGTACCACTACTTCAACGAAGGAGTAAAAGCAGTTGACCCTAATGCTTACTTTATCCTCGAACATTGGGACGGCAACCGTTCCGATTATGCTAACAACGGCATGATGTGCTGGGAAAACACTAGCCACGCCTACTACGAACTTGCTATGGGTTGGTACAATGGCTCTAATAGCAGTGCTCTTAACAACGCCAATAAAGACAATTATGTTTCATACGCCGAATCTCACGACGAAGAACGTTGCCAATATAAAGCTCAAGAATGGGGTAATGGAGCTATCAAAGACGATAAAGTAACTCGTTTAAATCGAGTAGCTTCATACCTTGCTATGAGCACTATGCTAAATGGTCCACAAATGATATGGATGTTCGAAGAAATTGGCTACGACTACTCAATCAATGCTAATAGCCAAGGCAAAGTAGATGGCAACGACAACCGTACATCAACCAAACCTGTCCCAGAAATACTCAAATTCTATAACGATGCAAACAGAATGTCACAATATCAAAAAATTGGTCAAATCAATCAACTTCGTACACGCATACTCCCTAAAGTATTCGAAGGAAATCCAACATCACAAGATTTATCTCATGGCCGTGCTTGCCGTAGTGTTATTTGGGGCGAAGGTGTCAACCGAGTATTTATTGTTTCCAACGTTAGCACAGAACCACAAGAAATATCATTGCCAGAAGGAACCACCAATTGGTATGACTATTTAACAAATAACCCTAATGCAGTAAAAGCTGGCACTAAAATCACATTACCAGCAGGTACTGTGAAAGTATATACAGCACAATACTTCCAACTACCTGAAGTTCCTACAGAATATAAATTCGACGACTATGTAAATATAGAAAACATAGAATTCAATTCTAATTGCGTCATATACCCTACTATCTCTGAAGACGTTGTATTTATCGAAACTTCAGAAGACATCAAATCAGTAGAAGTAATCAACATTCAAGGCCAAAAAGTAATCTCAGAGGCAGGCGTCTCTTCAATCAACGTCTCTTCATTACCACAAGGCTTGTATATGGTTATTGTGAACTTCAACAACACCCAAGAAGCCCACAAAATCTA
Source organism: Candidatus Aphodosoma sp. (assembly GCA_045629685.1). GTDB lineage: Bacteria > Bacteroidota > Bacteroidia > Bacteroidales > Paludibacteraceae > Aphodosoma. The sequence continues at coordinate 5,187 of JAZQRP010000117.1, forward strand.
TCGCAAATAATCATCATTAACACTTAATATAAAAAAGGCACAAGACACTATAACTAGTCTTGTGCCTTTCTATTCCCCCTCCCTACAATTCCCCTACCAAACAGCAACCCACTTCAGAGGATAACCATACCCTCAAGCAAACAATCCATACCCCTACACACCCCTCTTTTATATTCTCACACAAAAATATAGCCCCAGAAACAATTTAAACACAATTTCCATAGTGCCTCTCAAAAAATTTGCCAATATCAGTTTTTTTTTGTAACTTTGCAACGCAAAATTTGTTTATTCTAAACACACCCAAACAACTACACTAACTCCTTATGAAAGACCAAGAACCTGTAAAAATTCTGTACATCACACAAGAAATCAATCCGTATATTAAAGAGACGGAAATCGCTGACATTTGTCGCCAATTCCCTCAATACACTATAGACAAAGGCTGTGAAATCCGTACATTCATGCCTTGTTTCGGACATATCAACGAACGCCGCAACCAATTACACGAAGTACAACGTTTATCAGGTTTGAATGTAATAATTGATGATAATGACCATCCACTCATTATCAAAGTTGCCACTATTCAAGCAACAAGAATGCAGGTATATTTCATTGACAATGAAGACTATTTCCACCGCAATGGCATAGCAAAAGACAAAGATGGCAACTTCTTCGATGACAACGACGAAAGAGGTATTTTCTATGTACGCAGTGTACTCGAAACAATAAAAAAACTCCGTTGGACTCCAGATATTATCCACATCAATGGTTGGATATCTGCACTCGCTCCACTCTATATTAAAAAATCTTACGCATCGGACCCTTTCTTTGCTAATTCTAAAATTATATATTCAATATATAAAGATAATTTTGAATGCCCTATACGCGAAGGTTTCGACAATCGTGTATTATACAACGACATAGACCTTGCCGATGTAGAGATTCTTAAAGGTGAATTACTAAAAACTGAAACCCTCAACAAATTAGCTATCAACTATTCTGATGCTGTTATTTCTGCCTCAGACTCAGTATCTGAAGAATTAGAAACATACATCAAAGAAAAAGAGATACCTTACCTCCCTTATCAAGAAGATAATATGCCTGATAAATATTGGGACTTTTTCTGCGAAATATATCCTCAACTAAAAGAAAGTGAAGAAGATTAACTCACAAACCAATACATTTTTATAACAAAGAGGGAATTACTACAACAATTAGTTAATTCCCTTTTAGTGTATTTTATAAAAATAATATCTAAACAAAATGAAAAGAAAATTTATATATGTTATAATTGCTTTAACCGCAATATTAACAGCATGTAAAAACGATGATTCTGTAGGTATTACCATACAACCTCAAGAAGACGAAATCATTATAATCGCAGATACATTCACAATCGAAAGTGAAAACTACTATGTACCTGCAATATCTGCACAAGCCGACTCTATGATACTCGGCGAACTTTATAATGCCAAATACGGAACAACAAAAGCTGAATTACTACTGCAAATAGCTCCTCCTATCGACTATAAATTTCCAGAAAAACAATATAATCCCGAACCCGACTCTCTCGTACTCCTAATGTATTACAACTCATGGATTGGCTCATCGTATGCTCCACTTGAATTTAGCATCTATGAAATCAATAAACAATCTATTGACTATAATACTCAATATCTATCAAACCTAAACATCGGAGATTTCTGCGACTCAACTATTTTAATGGGAAAACGACTCATGACTTCCATAGACCTTTCACGCGCAGATTCTGTAAACGAAGATTCTGCAGCAACCCCATACGTACGATACAAATTCGATCAAACACAATTAGAACGATTCTTTAATATGCCACAAGAGGTATATAAAAATGAAGAGGCTTTTTTAAATGAATTTAAAGGAATATACATCACTACTCGTTACGGTTCTTCAACCCTAATGTGCTTTAATCAAATCACAATGTTCCTATACTATCATTATACATACCAAAAAAATGGTAAAGATACAATAGTAAATACATCAATCATATTCCCAGCAAATAAAGAAGTACGCCAATTAAATAAGTTTACACACCCTAATATTCAAAATATTACAACCTGTAGTGATAGCATAAATTATATAAAATCAGCTGCTGGAATATACCCTAAAATCCGTATCCCTATCGGTAAAATGAGCAAAAGCATATATAACAATATCGGAGATAAACAACTAAATATCAATGCAGCTGAAATTATAATAGAAAAT
>JAZQRP010000118.1:0-31802 GCA_045629685.1 Candidatus Aphodosoma sp.
AAAATCTTGTGGTGCATAATCATATTTATCTTTATCGGCAAAGTTTTGCTCTTTGAGCGCAACAATCTTTTCCATCAATGGGTGACCAAGTTGGAATTTAAGTGCCGGATTTTCTTTATATAAATTCATAGTAATTTGAAAGTTTTTTATTTAAACAGAAGTACAAATTTTAATTTTTAGGCTTACAAGTGTAGTATGTATTTTTCAATTTAGTAGGGACTATTATTTTTTTCAAGTACAAACACTAAATCATAACATAATATTTATTTCTAGCATAAAGTATGTACTTAAAAAAACAAATCAAACCCTCACAAATCTATCAGTAACTAACAAACTAATCATCCCGAAAAATAAATATGTGCTTATGTTAAAAATTTTTATTTTGTGTTTGCTTTGTAGTATTTGATCAATTTTGGCACTACATCTTCCACATTGCCTGTGATAACATAGTCGGCAATAGTGTTGATAGGTGCGTTAGGGTCGTTGTTGATAGCAATGATGATAGAGCTATCTTGCATACCAGCAATATGTTGGATTTGGCCCGAGATACCGCAAGCGATGTAGAGTTTAGGACGTACAGTCACACCAGTTTGACCAATTTGACGTTCGTGTTCGCAGAAACCAGCATCCACCGCAGCACGCGAAGCACCCACTTCGCCACCGAGCACCGATGCCAATTCGTAGAGCATATTGAAACCTTCAGCACTACCCATACCGTAGCCACCAGCCACAACGATAGGCGCACCCTTAATGTTCAATTTCGATTTCTCCATATGGCGTTCGATAACCTCAACCACAAAGTCCTCATCGCTCACATATTTCGCTACATCGAGGCGACGCACTTCGCCTTTGTAGTTAGCATCGAGGATTTGTTTTTTCATCACACCCTCGCGCACAGTAGCCATTTGAGGGCGACAATCAGGGTTTACGATAGTAGCCACAATATTACCACCAAAAGCAGGGCGGATTTGATACAACAAGTTTTCGTAAATCTTATTGTTTTTCTTATCTTCAAACTCACCAATTTCGAGCATAGTACAGTCGGCAGTCAAACCGCTGAACAACGACGAAGAAACGCGAGGACCCAAGTCGCGACCAACCGAAGTAGCACCCATAAGGGCAATTTGAGGTTGTTCCTCCTTAAACAAGTTCACGATAATGCTTGTATGAGGGAGTGTAGTATAATATTTCAAACGAGGGTCTTCAGCAATAGTCAAGCGATCAACGCCATAAGGGAATACCTGTTCAGCCACTGAGTCAAGACCATAACCAATAGCAATAGCTTCCAACTGACAGCCCAACTGCGTAGCCAAAGTGCGACCTTTAGTCAACAACTCAAGACTCACCTCAGCCACTTGACCATCTTCTATTTCGAGATATACAAATACGTTTTGCATAATTCAATTAATGTTTAATGATTAGTTTTTTATTTTAACATAAGTACAAATTTAATAACTGTTGGTTCTCAAATTTTGCGCACTTTTTAAATTTAAATCGGCTAATTGATTTTTTAAGTACATACCCTAAATCATAACAATGACTTAAGTTTAATACATATCATAATATGTGTACTTAAAAAAGTTATTATCCAAACCAAACTAAAAAAATGCAACTATATCATATCAACCAATAAAAAAGATTTGTACTTCTGTTTAAAATTACTATCCAATAGTGTGATTAGCAATGAGTTCTTTCATCAAGCCATCGATTTCGGCATCAGTTGGCTCGAGGCGTTTGCTCTCTTTTGCTGTGAACACCACGTTTTCGATTTGTTTAACCTTAGTAGGCGAACCGCTCATACCCAACCATTTTGGGTCATGCTCAATATCATTAACGCTCCACTCATCAATTTTGAGGTATGGACGATTGCTGAATATTTCAGTGTAGTCAGCACCAATCTCATTAACCTCAGATTGAGTTTTAGCCAATTTATATTTCAAAGTCAATTTAGCGTGACGCGAACGACAAGCCGCAGCCGAACCATTCACTGTAACCAACATAGGAAGGCGACCTTTAACCACCTCAACACCACGTTCGAGACGACGTTTCACTGTGATTGTATCGTTTTCAACTGCGAGAATCTCTTCAGCATATGTGATTTGCGGAATACCAAGTTTTTCAGCCACTTGCGGACCCACTTGCGCAGTATCGCCGTCGATAGCTTGACGACCGCAGATAATAACGTCAATTTTGCCCAATTTACGCAAAGCGCACGAGAGCGCATACGACGTAGCGAGTGTATCCGAACCGGCAAATTCGCGACCACTGAGTAGATATCCACCATCAGCACCACGGAACATACTTTCGCGAATCACCTCTGCAGCGCGCGAAGGGCCCATAGTAAGCACATGAACCGTAGAACCCGGATGTATTTCTTTCAAACGTAGCGCCTGTTCCAGCGCATTCAAATCTTCAGGATTGTAGATAGCAGGCAAAGCTGCGCGATTCACCGTACCATCGGCCTTCATCGCATCCTTACCCACATTACGTGTGTCAGGCACTTGCTTAGCAAGCACAACAATTTTTAAACTCATACTATAATAATGTTTAATTATTAGTTTTTAGTTATTAACGAATAGACCACTTAAAGCAAGCTCTTTAATAATATAAAGAATAGCCACACTCGGAGAGTGTATGTAGAAACACACCCATCAAAAAGCCCTATTCGGTTGCAAATTTACGCAAAAAAATCCAAACAACAATACATTTTTTATAAAAATATCACATTTCACCACCCTTTTCTATTGATTTTCAACTCCAAAAGCAAAACCCACCACCCCACAAAAATATGCACATTTTTCTCAAAACTGCGCAATTCCACAACCCACCATCACCCCCAAAATCACCCAAATTCACAACAAAAACAACAAAATCCACAGAAAAACCACCCCAAAAGTAAAGACACGGTGTGCCGTGTCATATCGGTCATCAGACCGAAAATATACACCCTACCCATCATATCTAACTTGACCAACTAAAAAAAAATCATCCGCCATTAGCGGATGAAATCAACATTTATCTTGGTCACTTTTAAGTGACTAAGTCGAGTAACAAAGTATATTATGCACATATATTTCAATCATTAAAAAATATATTCAGCTGAATCTAGCACAACTTTATCCCTATCAAGAAACATAACGTAATATATAGGCATGTATAAAACCTTATTATCTACATTTACATTTCGTTCATTAGAAAACACTATACCACGACAAATACCATAATCAGGATTATTAAGCATATTACTCAAAGCACTATGTATAGTATAGTCACGACCAGATTTCACTTCAATTGGTAATACCGAACCATGCTCATAATCATCAACAATAAAATCCACCTCTCCTTTTTGACGATTATCATAATAAAACAATTGATAGCCATGTGCAGCCAATTCTTGAGCAACAACACTCTCATACACAGCCCCTAAATTTATACTACGTTGATATTGCAATACGGGTTGAATATTCTTATCAAAAAGTTTAGCCGTAAGCAAGCCCACATCATTCAAATAAAGTTTCAGCAAATTCTTATGAAGCGACTCTGACAACGGGAAACGAGGATTAGCAATTGCATTTACGCTCAATGAAATAGCAGAAGAAATAAGATATTCAAATTCATCAACATAACGAGCAAAACGGTCACCTTTTTTATCTTGAATATCTTGCACTTGAATACGTTTCTTTTTATTTTCCATCTGAGATACAACCATTGAATAAATCCGACGAACCAATAGCTTTCTACTAGCATTTTCTTCGTATTGCGAAGCATCCGACTCATACATTTGCGCTATTGCATTCTGTATTGTTCTCACATTTACAATATTATGCGATGCTAAATATTCATTTACAACATCAGGCAAACCACCCACCAACAAATAACGAATAAATAAATCCAACAAATAATTATGTTGTTCTTCACTAAGCGATTCATTCTTCTGATAATGTAGATATACATCATCTATTGCCTCTTTACCATATCCATTAGCCCACAAAAACTCTTCAAAATCTAACGGAAACATTTTCTTTATCACAACACTTCCTACTGGAATAGAAGTCGTTCGACGCAAAGCAACACCCAAAGCACTGCCACTAGCTATAAAATGAAATCTACTATCTTCACGCAAAAATTTTAACAAGGTAAAAAATTGAGGATAACACTGTATTTCATCAAAAAAAATTATTGTATCATCATAATCGCCCAATTTATCGCCTGCCACCGAACTTAAACGAAGATAAAAATCTGCAACAGTATGCACATTTTTAAACAATTGATCACCCTCATTATCCGTCACAAAATTCAATTCTACATAATTGACAAACAATCGTTTACATACTTCACGAATAGCATACGATTTACCCACTTGACGCGCACCTTCAACAAGAAGAATCTTATCCGATGCAGAAGCAAAATGTTGCTCCAAATACTTAGTTATCTTCCTTTTAAGCATAGCTACTTACACTTTTCAATATAATTTTAGCGCCAAAAATTACACTTTTCAATATAATTTCAATGTCAAAAATTACACTTTTCAATAATTTATACCGCAAAGTTACAAAAAAAAGCTCAGACAACCAAACAAATAATATAAAAACACACAATAGTAGATTCAACTCAAAAATCCACCCCAATGGTATGAGGTGGATAAATGAGGAAGACGCAAAAAATGATTTTTTAACCAACTAAGCGGATTAAAGTGATGAAAATCTCACAAATCTCACAAATCTCAGAAATCTCACCGGTCGTATTGAGAAAAAAAGATAATAGAAAAGATAGTAATATATATAATAATATGCATTTATATATATTATTATATAATTATAAATAATTAATTATAAATATATTATAATCTATTAATAAGTTATAAATAGTGTAATTTGGCGGACTTCTTCGGAGAAGGTTGCTTGAAGGTTGCTAGAGAATAAGAAAAATATAAGGCGTGAGATTTGTGAGATTTGTGAGACAGTGTGGAACAATCTGCAAAATTTATTCGTGGAACAATTCACTTCTAAATTAACGTGAGTTCGATATAATTTTATTTCTCACGGATGTTTTTTATTTCTCTCACGGAATTCTATTGCCTTCGGCATTAATATCTCCCCACAAATCTAACAAATATTTATCGCTGCGCGATTCACCGTACCATCGGCCTTCATCGCATCCTTACCCACATTACGTGTGTCAGGCACTTGCTTAGCAAGCACAACAATTTTTAAACTCATAATTATTTCTTTTAATTCACAATTCATAATGCACAATGCATAATTATAAATTACATTAAAGTGTCATTCATTATACATTGTGAACTGTGCATTGTGCATTGAATTAACACTATTTGGTTGCAGATTTACACAAAAAATCCGAATTAGCATACTTTTTTCCAAAAAATCTCACATCCGCCACCTCTTTTTTATTGAAATTCAACACAAAACACACTTAATCTCCAGCTCCTCAAATACGCACACTTTTAAAAAATATGTGCAATAAAATAAGCAAAATCCACAAAAAACACCTTATTTTTCCTAAAAACAAAAAAATCAACCACATTTATACATGTAGGGATGCACGGCTCGTGCGTCCGCCAATCCCCTAACCTCAAGCAACCTATGCCGAAGAAGAATGACATATAAACTTGTAAAGTTATGTCTATTTATTTAGTAAAACACCCCCAAAAACCGTCTACTATTTTAGGAAAAGATAACGATCACCAACATGTAAAGGTTTGTACACTTTGCAAATAGGCAATGTAAAAATGACTGTTTTCTACGGCACAGGTTGCTTGAAGGTAGCTGAAGGGTAAAGATGAAAATGAAGGGTGTGCCAAAATAGACACACCCCCTTTATTATAATTATTTTTTTTAGATTACGAAATCTTATACTTAATACATTTAATTATCAATCTAAAATTCACCTACTACATCCTGACTTCTATTTAAGGACAAACAGGACGGACAGAACACCCATAATAGCGATCATGCCCCTCAATAGAAAAATAATCATCATAAATATTCATATAAAAGGCCCAATCTGGAGTATTTTCAAGTGAGTTAGCCCAATAAAAGCAATCAGTGCCTACAGACCAAGAAGTATTCCCTTCCCTTTTACCAGCGGCGGGTAAAAAAATTGATTTACCATTAGGTCCTATTACTTTACATCCATCTACTCCATTTTGAGTCATCCAAACAAGTGTACATCTGTCAAAGAGTTCCTGTAGTTCAACGTCTGTTGGAGTTCTCCAGTTTCCACCCCAATTAACTGTTGCAGCATCATCATTAGCCTCTAATATTGTTTTATAATCAGCAAATCCAAAACTGCCATAACCTTCGTCATCACAATATTTTGTTAATCTATCGTACTCTAAACCATATTTATAAGTACTCCAATCATAATTTTCTTTCGGCTCAGTTTCTCCCCAAGCAAAATAATCACCATACTCTTCTGGTGAATTTGCTCCTACGTTACATGTTGCCCATTTCACCGACAATCCAAGGTCAACATATTCATGTTTAATTATTTCTGGTAATTCTGGGTTTTCTAAATTTTCATTCATTGTTGCATTAAGATTAATGTTCTCTCCCCACTCCTTTACTTCTGCTACAAAGAAATTGATTTTATGTTGTTCTGTTACAACATCTATGTCTTCAATTGTTACAGTGATGTTATACGATTTACCCATCTCAAGAGACAAACCTGCAATAGCAGCTACCCTTTCCATTACCGAATCTGATTCATTAGTAAGATTGAATGTAATATTGTAATTACGTGTTGCTACAGGAAACATAAATTGCACATCTGAAGTCATTCCTTTTCCGCCTTTTTCAATCACACTTGTAGAACCAAAGTTATATGTACCTGTGCTTGTTCCTGTCCATGACCAATTTGCTATCGAAGCATCTGCACAATTCAATTCTGCAGATTTTATAGCTTCAGTGATTTGCACATTGCTTATCGTAATATTACCTTTTGACAAACTGTTATTAAATGTAAATTGTACACGTGATAACAAGTGCTCAAACGATAATTGTACAGGATCTGAATTAAGCTCAAGCAACGAACCTTGCATGCGAGTAGCATAAGCATAAACAAGGTCTTTATCCCCCACATTTGTGTAACTAAAATTACTCAAACCTTTTATGCGTTCTGAATTTGGATATTCACCGACATTAGAGATTAAGCCTGAAGGTGCAAATGCGTGAAAATGATAAGTTGTAAAGGCTTTCCACACTTGTTGTACAGCAGAAGTCCACACATCACCTTGTTTTTCTACTTTAGTGCCATTAAACACAATGCCTGCATCATTGTGTCCCCACACATCAAAATTTGCCAAATTAGCTGTCGTAATTGTGTTGTCACCACGAGTGAGATTTTCAACTTGTTGATTTGTAAAAGTGATATAACCCGATTCTGTAACAGGGTCATCTGGTTGACAAGCTACAAATAGTGCCAACATCGGAAGAAGAAAAAATAGTTTTTTCATGTTATAAAAGTTTTTGTTTGCCTACTCTTTAATTGGATTTTCGGCTTACTCCATGTTTATAATAGTACATAAAAAAAAGCGGGACTCGCACTATTGCTGTTCCGCTATTCGAGGCTCTGGTATTGCCTTTAACTCCGAACAAGCAATACTGAAGCCCACGCTGATATGTACAAACACACGCCACCCACATCGGTAGCATGCACATGGATATACACATCCCGAGGTCATCAATATGCTGCATTGCTTGGAGTTATAAGAGAATTTACCAGATTCCGAATAGCCAAGTCAAAGCGTTATATGACGCCTTATATATAAAATATGTCTTGTAAACATCCCACCCTTAACGACAATCTATCGCCACTCCCTCGCGTGGGCTTATTTACATCGGCAAAGTTACAAAAATAAATTTATAAAAAAAGAATAATTTGCAAAAAAATATAAAAAAGTGTCACATTCTCTATTCCCTATGCCCTGTTCCCTACCTAACAGCAACCCTCTTCAGAGGATAACCCTACCCTCTACGAATTTTTGCGATAAGCGAGAGCAGAGCCAAGCTTGCTTGAGCTATGCCGAGCTAAGCAAAAATCACGTCTCAAAGGAGTAAACATATACGAAGGATATACGAAACATAACCTTACCCTCACTACATCCTATAAAAATAAAACCTCCATCCTACAAATGTAGAATGGAGGTTTTATCTTAGTATATCACAACAACTTCTTGACCAAACTGAACACCTTATACGGCATATACCTAAACGGTAGGTCAATCCAAGTGGCTGTGGCAATCATACTGCGAGTGTGGCTGAATGCCTCGAAGCTGTCGCGACCGTGATAGCGACCCATGCCCGAATTGCCTACGCCTCCAAATGGGACGTGCTCGTTGGCTATGTGCATGATGACGTCGTTGATGCATCCGCCTCCTGATGAGGTGCGATGGATGACTTCCCAACCGTCGCGCTCGCGTCCGAAATAATAAAGTGCCAATGGCTTCTCGCGCGAAGTGACAAAATCGACTACTCTATCGACAAAGTCGCCTTCGAGGGTTATGACTGGGAATACGGGTCCGAATATCTCTTCGGTCATGACGGGCGATGTGAGCGGTGGATTGTCTAATAGGGTTGGCTCGATATAGCGCTCTGTGGCATCTGTCGCTCCTCCGCAAAGCACTTTCGCATCACGAATATAGCCCGACACGCGCTCGAAGGCTCGGTCGTTGACCATACGCACATAGTGCTTGTCGGATTTCACATCGTTGCCATGTAGGGCTTTGACTTCGGCGGCAAAGGCTTCGACGAATTGCTCTTTGACATCGCGGTGTATGAGGATATAGTCGGGCGCAATGCATGTCTGACCGCTATTGAGGGTCTTGCCCCAGGCTATGCGACGCGCGGCTACTGCGATGTTGGCTGTGCGGTCGATGATGCACGGACTCTTGCCGCCTAACTCCAAGACTACGGGGGTGAGGTTTTTGGCTGCTGCCGACATGACTCGTTTGCCTAACGACGGACTGCCTGTGAAGAAGATGATGTCCCAACGCTCGTCGAGCAGTGCAGTGTTGACATCGCGGTTGCCTTGCACAATGGCTACATACTCCTCGGGGAAGGTTTCGGCTATCATCGCGGCTATAGTATTCGACACTGTCGGCACATAGGGCGAGGGTTTGAGCATGACGGTGCACCCCGACGATATTGCCCCTACGAGTGGGTTGAGCAGGAGTTGCACTGGGTAGTTCCACGGCGCTATGATGAGTGCGTTGCCAAGTGGTTCTTTGATTATATGGCTCTGCGAAGGGAATAATTTGATTGGTGTGGGCACTCTTCGCTTCTTGCTCCAGCTGGATAGTTTACGTAAATGGGTTTTTATTTCGGCTTTGACGATGCTGATTTCGGTGAGGTAGGCCTCTTCGTAAGATTTGTGTAGGTCGGTCCAAAGGGCATCGGTGAGGCGACTCTCCCACTGCTCGAATGCCTCTAAAAATCGACGAAGCATCTGCTTGCGGAAACGGATGTCGAGCGTGGCGCCTGTGCGGAAATAGGCGCGTTGTGATTCTACTATTTGGGTTATGTTTTTCATAATGTTTATTGTTTGACTCACGGAATTATTATTTGTATCTCACACGGAACACACGGAATTACGCTACGCGTGCCATTCAATGTCAAAAATGAAAAGCAAATTTACGCAAAAAAATCGGAAAGAGAAGTATATATTCAAACAAAAATGACTACCTTTGCAATGAAAAACGAAAATGCGTATTTATGAAACTACTGATATCTGCTTTGACTAAATATATTGCTGGTGCGGTGATATTTGGAGCATTGATATTTGCGCCTGCTGGCACGTTGTGTTGGTCGCATGGGTGGTTGATGATGGGAATACTTTTCGTACCTATGCTTGTGATGGGCGCAGTGATGCTAATCTATGCTCCCGACCTACTCGACAAACGCATAAAAAACAAGGAGGAACGCACCGAACAGAAGGGCGTAGTGGCTTTATCGGGACTCACTTTCATCGCTTCATTCGTCGTGGCTGGACTGAATCACCGATATGGATGGACTGCACTACCAACACCCATACCCTACATAGCATCTATCTTATTTCTAATAGGATATGCTATCTATGCAGAGGTGATGCGCGAAAACCAATGGCTATCGCGCACTATCGAAACACACGACAATCAGACCGTAGTCAGCACAGGTCTCTACGGCATTGTGCGCCACCCGATGTACACCGCTACGATAGTGATGTTTCTCGCCATACCATTGGTACTTGGCTCATGGCCATCGTTCGTCATTATGCTACCCTACATACCCATAATCATACACCGCATCAACGACGAAGAACGACTGCTCAACACTGAACTTAAAGGGTATACGGAATATTGCAAACAAGTGCGCTGGCGATTGATGCCATACATTTATTAGATTTTTTTTCAACATAAGTACAGACTTTTAGTTGTTCGCTTACAAAACATCGTGCACCTTTTTTAGTTAAGAATGGACAATTTGTTTTTCTCAAGTACAAGCCATAAAATAACTATTAACTATTGACATAAGCGAAGCGAGTATAACACAAGGTTTGTACTTAAAAAAAAAAAATCATCCCTACAAAACAAAAAAACATCACTATAACAGAGTAAACCAACCTCAATTTTTTGTACTTATGTTAATAAAAAAACAAAAGTAACAGAAATATGACAACACAAGAATACATAAAACAACACCGCAAAGATGATGTGTATAAACTCGCACTAGGCAAAGCGCCTGAGGGCGTGGACTTGCAGTATGCATTACAACAGATAGCGGCATACCAAACCATCGAGAAAAAGATTCCTTCGTGGGCTGAGTGCGACAACCTAATATTCCCTCCTAAATTGTCGCTCGAACAGTCGTCGAGCGAACTAACTGCACAATACAAAGCCCAACTAATCAAGGAATTTATGGGCAATGAACCATTCACTCATATCGACCTTACGGGCGGTATGGGTATTGATTGCTACTTCATTGCGCAGTACACCCAAACGAGTCATTATGTGGAACTAAACCCAGACCTATGCCAGATTGCGCAACACAACTTCACACATCTAAATCACAATATCACAGTACATAACACAACAGCAGAGGAATTCCTTAATCAGATAACAGATGACAGAGTACAGATTACAGATGACAGAGTACAGAGTACAGATAAATCTATCGCAGAAGACTCAAAAAATGCCAAATCTCAACTTTCTACACTCAACTCTCAACTCTCAACTCTAATTTATCTCGATCCTGCTCGTCGTGGCGACCACGGACAAAAACTCGTATCCATTGCCGACTGTCAACCTGATGTGGTGGAGTTGTTGCCTCAGATGTTTCAAATCACCGACAAGGTGGTAGTCAAGCTCTCGCCTATGCTCGACATCACTCGCGCTATAAACGAACTTACACATATCGAACATCTCTACGTGATATCGGTAGGCAACGAATGCAAAGAGTTGCTCCTATTCATCAATCGCAATTACAATGCCGAAACTCAAATACATGCGATAAATTTGAAGTCAACGGTCAACAGTCAACAGACAACAGATAGACTCCTAACTGGTACTTTAAGTCACGAGGCGGCTCTCACTCTCACCTACGCACGTGAGGTGGGCAGATATCTCCACGAACCATATGCAGCACATCTCAAAAGCGGACTATACAAAACTATTGCCGAGGCATACGAGGTTGAGAAATTGCACCAACACTCGCATCTATACACCTCTATGGAGCTAAATAGTGAGTTTCCTGGACGTCGTTTCGAAGTTGAACAAGTGATACCTTTCGACAAAAAAAGTGCGAAATCGCTCTTTAAATCGCTAAAACAGGCCAATCTCACAACCCGCAACTTCCCACTAGCCGTAAGTGAACTACGCACCCAATACAAAATAAAAGAAGGTGGTGCAACCTACATATTTGCAACTACCCTACACGATGATTCGAAAGTGCTCATCGTTTGTAAGAAATGTGATAAATAGTCAACGGTCGACAGACAACGGTCAACGGTCGACAGGCGACAAGCAATAGAAATAAAAAAATGCCATTTCGTATATGAAATGGCATTTTTTGTATGTCAGATAGTAATCTATACTTTTATTTTACATTTATCAACTCTATCTCGAATACAAGAGTAGAATAGGCAGGAATATCCTTACCGCAATCGCATGAGCCATAGCCTAATTTGTATGGAATCCACACCACCCAACGCGAGCCTACGCTCATGGCTTTGAGGGCATCTTGGAAACCTTTTATCAACTCGCTAACACGGAATACCTCTGGTTTTTTGCGTTTAAATGAATTGTCAAACTCTTTGCCATTAAGCAACTTACCGCAATAGTGCACAGTCACCTTACTCTTACCAGTAGGACGAGGTCCATTGGTGCGAGTAATCACCTTATATTGCACTCCCGATGGCAACACCTCTACGCCAGGTGCATTAATATTCTCGTCGAAAAAACGTTCATTTTTCTCGCGATACGCATTTATTTCTTGATATGTTTGTGCCATAAATAAATGAAAAATTAAGAATTAAGAATGAACAATTATTGCTTCGCGATTCATCTTCATCCTTAATTCTTAATTATTAATTTTTAATTCTTAATTGTTCAAAATGTTGACCATAACGGTTTTAACTGAGTCGAATTCAGTGCGAGCATTATCAGGAATTGGTTCGGTAGGAGGCGATTCCATTTTGAGGGGGTCGATAGGTGTGCCATTTTTCCAGATACGGAAGTCGAGGTGAGCCCCTGTTGATGTGCCCGAACTACCCACATATCCAATCACCTGACCTTGTGATACGCGTACCCCCTCAGCAATACCTTTACCATATTTAGAAAGATGAAGATATGCGGAAGTGTAAGTTGAATTATGTCTGATTTTAACAGTGTGACCACCACCACCTTTATACCCTTTGAAAGTAACCACACCATCACCAATAGCCATGACCGGAGTGCCCATCGGTGCTGCATAATCTACGCCAGTGTGTGGACGAACTGTTTTATACACAGGGTGTTTACGAGCATAAGTAAATTTGCTTGATATACGTGAGAAACTGAGCGGAGCTTTGAGGAAAGCCTTCTTCATATTGTTACCCTCCAAGTCCCAATAGCCACTCACCTCGTCGTTTTCGTAGAACACAGCAAACAACTCCTTGTCGCCACGTTTATAGCTCGCTGCATGTATTTTGCTTATACCAATAGAGACAGTATCAACAAATTTCTCATCGTAATAGACCTTGAAACCATCGCCCTTTTGCAATCCGAAGAAATCGACAGTCCAAGCATATACATCCGACAATTGCAAAGCCAACTCCATATTCATATCGGCATCAACAATAGCATTCCACAACGAAGTCTCCACTACAAATTCGCCTGTACGAGTTTTTATAAAAGTAGGCTTGGTGAATTGCTCGACATGCAATGAATCCTCGAAATGAAATACGACAAAATCGGTCACCGAATGTTGATAGACAAGATAAACCAATTGAGGCACAGAGTCTTGTGTGTAATATGCCGAATATCTATTTCCTGCTCTCATATTACGCACATCAAACACCGAATCAGGTATGAATGCTGCTTGCGTAATAGATTTTTGGTTAGCACCAAGATTGCGCAATAGCGATGTGATGATTTGTCCGTTAGCCACGCGACCCTTCACCTCATCCAAGTCGGTTACATCCACACCATATTCGATATGGCGTGGGTCTTCCACCACCACCTGAGTCGAGTCGTTCGTTTCGGCAGTCGCTTCCGTTGCCTTGCCTTTGCATCCAACAAACAATGTCAGTGCAAACACAAATGGCAATATGATTTTAAAATAATTATGCATTATAAATTTAATTAAATAAAAAAACAATCTGTATACCAATTAGCAATATTATTTTCAATATAAGTTGATATATTGTTGTAATCATTGATATTTCGTATCACATGGTCGTGATAACGTGGTTGCCAAGCAAACTCATCATTTATTTTATGCGCATATTTTGTTACAGCAGATTTTATACTACCAACAAATGTAGATAAAAGAGGCAATCTATTTTTTGCAATGCCCTTTGTCATGCGCTCTTCCAATGTAGGGACACGGCATGCCGTGTCCGTCGATGGAGAATGAACTTCTACAAGCAAATGCAAATGACTTGGCATTATGCTCTCATTTGCAGACAAGGCACATTTACCATCCGGATTTAAATAATAACTAATTACATGATTTCTTGGCCGTTGATTTCGAGGGCGAAGTGGAGTTTGAAAAAGTCGGAAGCCTTGCGACACAACAACATGCGCTCCATGAATATCTCGAAATAGTCGATTACGGCACATATCTCAGTGTTGATTTGCAGGCGCAAGATGAGTTTGCGAGCATCTTTATCGGTAATCAATTCCGAACTCTCTACGGCAAAGTTCACACGGTCGTGAATATCGAACGCAATAGAGCGAGGATTGCGCACACGCGAACGGCGCACATCGCATTTATCAGCCAATATCAAAGCCGCAGCGATAGCATTCACGGGGTAGGCTGTATGCTCGTCGTGATTACCAATTGCCGTAATCACAGCCGAAATATCCTCGGCAGGCATCCCCAATTTGTCGAGAATACGGAATGCCATAACTGCCCCACTCTGTGCGTGATCGGCACGATTGATTACATTACCAATATCGTGCATATATGCTGCAATTTTGGTAAGTTCGATAGTATGTTCATCATACCCCAAAGTCGTCAAAATCTCTGCCGCTACAAAAGCACATTTGGTTACATGAGCAAAACTATGCTCAGTGTAACCTAATGCTACCAACGAGGCATCGGCTTGTTTGATATACACCTTTATCTCCTCGTTATTACGAATATCTTCGAAAGTCATAATATAATATACTTCGTGTCAACGGTCTACGGTCTACAGTCTACATTTTTCGCTTCGCTCAAGATTTAACTTTGTTTTCCTCCTTCTTGCAAGGTATAATACAAATAAATTTGTCTTCTACTCTTGCTGCGAGCGTCAGTTTTGCTTCGCTCGGCATAATCAAAGTAAACTTTGATTATGCTCTCTCTTATCGCAAAAAGTCTACAGTCCCATACGGATTTACGGACACGGCATGCCGTGTCCCTACCATTATAATCTCTTTTACGGACACTCGAGCCGAGTGTCCCTACTTATTTAGTCCAACCTTCAACTGCTTCTTTTGTTGGGTTTGTGAGACCGAGTTTGTTCTTTTTGTTATAACCACAAAGGTCTTGGTGGAGTTTGTTCACGTTGGCATCTTTGAGTTTAGCCACCATGTCGAAACCAAGTTTTTGCAATGGTTCAACCCACTCAGCAGGCACACCGATTTCGGCATATTTCTCAGGTCCGTCTTTCACCACTTTTTTCTCTGGTTTCATCTGTGGGAAGAAGAGTACCTCTTGGATTGCACTATTGCCAGTCATCAACATCACGAGACGGTCGATACCGATACCGATACCCGATGTTGGAGGCATACCATATTGAAGAGCACGCAAGAAGTCTTGGTCGATAACCATAGCCTCATCATCACCTTTATCAGCCAAACGCATTTGTTCTTTGAAGCGTTCTTCTTGGTCGATTGGGTCGTTAAGCTCAGAATAAGCATTAGCCAACTCTTTACCATTCACCATCAACTCGAAACGTTCAGTCAAACCAGGTTTAGAGCGGTGCATTTTTGTAAGTGGCGACATTTCAACCGGATAGTCAGTAATGAAAGTAGGTTGGATAAAGTTACCTTCGCAGAACTCACCAAAGATTTCATCGATGAGTTTACCTTTACCCATAGTGTCGTCGATTTCCATATTGAGTTTTTTGCATACCTCACGGATTTCGTCTTCCGATTTGCCTTCGAGGTCATAACCAGTAAACTCTTTAATAGCTTCGAGAATAGGGAGTCGGCGATAAGGAGCTTTGAAAGAGATAGTTTTACCATCGATTTCAGTCTCAGTGCAACCATTCACTGCAATACAGATACGTTCCAACATTTGTTCAGTAAACGACATCATCCAATTATAGTCTTTGTATTGAACGTAAAGTTCCATACAAGTGAACTCAGGGTTGTGAGTGCGGTCCATACCCTCGTTACGAAAGTTTTTACCAATCTCATACACACCTTCGAAACCACCTACGATAAGACGTTTGAGATACAACTCAGTAGCAATACGCATATAGAGGTCGATGTTCAATGAGTTGTGGTGAGAGATGAATGGACGTGCCGAAGCACCACCAGCGATTGATTGAAGGATAGGAGTTTCTACTTCTGTATAACCAGCCTCATCCATCACAGCACGCATAGTTTTGATGATAGTAGTACGTTTCAAGAATGTATCTTTCACACCTTCATTCACCACCAAGTCAACATAACGTTGCCGATAGCGTTGTTCTTCATCATCAAAAGCATCATAAGCAACACCATCTTTATATTTCACGATAGGAAGTGGACGCAACGATTTGCTCAATACAGTAAGTTCTTGTGCGTGTACAGAAATTTCGCCCATTTGTGTACGGAACACAAAACCTTTAATACCTACGATATCACCAATATCCAACAATTTTTTGAATACAGTATTATACATTTCTGGTTGAGCTTCAGTATTGATATCGTCACGCGATACATATACTTGAATACGACCTTTTGAGTCTTGTAATTCAATAAACGACGCCTTACCCATGATACGGCGACTCATGATACGACCTGCGATACACACAGGACGACCGCTCTCTTCGTCTTTAAACTCAGCTTTTATATCTGTCGAAAATGCATTAGTTGGATACTCTGCTGCTGGATATGGATCAATACCCATTTGTCGCAATGCGTCTAACGATTGACGACGAATCACTTCTTGTTCTGATAATTCCATCATAATATATATATTTTTTTTAGTTATTAATCTTTTACATTAGACATGAAGACAGGAATTACTCCTTTCAGTCGTGTCAACGGTCAACGGTCTACAGTCAACTGTCTACAGTCTATAGTTATCTGTCTTACGCGTTAATCAACACGCGACGAAGTTTATCTAATGTTTCGGCCATTGATTGTGTACTTTCGCCACCAGCAGCGTTTTTGTGACCACCGCCGCCAAATTTCTCTGCCATAGTATTTACAGCCACATCACCTTGCGAACGGAATGACAGTTTGATTTGTGTTTTATCTTCGCGAACCAAAACCGATTTATTTACATTTTCAATTTGAAGTGGTATGTTCACGATACCCTCAGTATCACCCACTTTATAATTAAATCGTTGTAACTCTTCTTGTGTCAACACAATGATAGCTGCGTTGCACTCAGGGATGATTTCCATCTTGTTCAAGCAGTAGCCCATCAAGCGTAAGCGGTCTTCTGAGTAAGTGTGGAACACCTTATTGTATATAGCATCTTTATCCACTCCTTTTTCAAGTAAAGCTTTGATGATAATATAAATCTCAGGATTATTAGAATTATAAGTAAAACCACCTGTGTCGGTCATCATACCTGTATAAATACATTGTGCTGTTTCAAGCGACACTTCTTGATAGAATCCCATACGGCACATAAAACGGAAAGCCAACTCACTAGCCGACGACACCTCAGGATGCGAAATCACCACATCGCAGTCGATATTAGGATCCAAGTGGTGGTCAATCATAATTTTCTTCGCTTTACTTTGTTCGATGAGCGGTTTCATACCATTCACACGATCCAAAGTGTTATAGTCAACACAGAAAATCAAATCAGCCTCTTTAATCACTTTCACTGCTTCTGTTTTGTTTTCCTCCATTACAAACACCTTGTCAATACCAGGCATCCATGAGAAAAATGCAGGATAGCGATTAGGCACCATTACTATTACATCTTTACCTAATTGTTTCAACAAGTGATAGAGTCCGAGTGTAGCACCCAATGAGTCACCATCTGGCGAAATATGACCAGTCAATAATATTTTATTTGCATTGTCGATAAAACGACGTGATTGCACGATATAATCCTCTTTAATAATTTTAGATAACATAATAACTTTAAATTTAAGAATTTGTTGTTTAACATTCATTTGTGAAATAAACATACCAGCTACAACTACGACTATACCCCAAATCATAATCCATGCAGGCGCAGCCTCTTTCACACATACAAAAAACGATTTTTCTAATAATTCACATTGTCTGCCAGCTTGATACAATGCAACAGCACCAATAATCCATGCCAAGATAGCAGTAACACCAGGTTGTATATTATTGAACACGTTGGCACGAGTTGGACCGATAGTACGCACACCATACGAGAAGAACAAGAATGCAATACATGAAGCCGACAATGCCAAACCAACAATTGCTCCAAATGCATTCCATGTCACATCTGCTGACCAATCAATAGACATAACTTGTGGCAACTCTCTCACCAACATCGTTGGCACAAAGAACAACAACGAGGTACAAAACATAAAAAATACCACTGTCAACGTATTGTAACGTTCTGGTATCTTACGTAATACCAATGTATAAACAATCGAAGCCAAAACAGCAATGAACAATAGCAATATACCTAACACGTCTGCCGACAATTCACCACCATCCAAAATAATCATCAAAACACCAGCTACCGACACCACGATACCTAACACATTCATTAACGTAACCTTTTCTTTTAACAAGAAGAAAGCAAATATCGGAGTCAATAATGGTATAAAAGAGAGCATTACCGATGCGATTGTAGGGCTTACATGATTCAAAGCCTCCGCTTCGCAAAGAAAATACACAAACGGTTCAGCAAATGCAGCAAGTAAAAAATACTTCCAATCTCTAAACTCAATTTTTTTCAATTGCCCTGTAATCAACCCCACTACTCCAAGCACAGCAGCCGCTATAGAAATACGAATAGACACCAATGTCGCTGCAGGGAAAATCTTTAAAGCAAAATCTGACATCAAATACGATGCCCCCCAAAAAATTTGCGCAATAACCAATGCGATTATCGCAATTGTTTGTTTTTTCATATATTAGCTTTTAAAATTTTTTTTAATAAAGACAGAAGAACAAAACTACATAAAAATTTATGTTCTTATGTTATTATCGTCTTTTAAAATCAACTCCTTGTGAAACAAAAAGTCCCACTATCACTATCACAATACCCAACCATTTCATAGCTGGTATTGCTTCACCATAAATCATCCACACTGCCAATGCTGTAATTGCAGGCATCACATTACAAAATGCATTTGCCCTCGCCACACCTATTCGACGCACGACAAAGCAAAACATCACAAAACTCACCACCGATGCAAATACTGCCAACACCACAATCGCCATGATTGACATCGGCAAGACAGGTCGTGCTCCCCAATTCTGCAAGTCGAACATCAAAAACGTAGGTATAAAGAATATCAAACTCGATGCGTGTACATAGAACACTATACTCACGTTTGTATAATCGCTAGGTATCTTACGCAATATGGTCGAATACATCGCTGCCGACATCACTGCTCCCATCAACACCACCAATCCTCCTGCGCTCACATTAATATCACCTTTCTCCACCACCAACATCATCACACCAACAAGTGACACCACAATACCTACCATGTTCATCCACGTAACTCGCTCACGCAATAGCACCCATGCCACCAGCGGAGCAAATAGTGGTATCATAGCCATCACCACCGACGTCACCGTTGCGCTTGTCATTGCCAACCCGTAGGTCTCGCACATAAAGTAGCAAAACGGCTGAAACGCACCACCCAATAAAAACAACCAAATATCTTGTTTACGAGGCTTTTGCAATCTACCTGCTACCCAACCATACAAACCCAACAATGCCGTAGCTAAACTAATGCGAAGAGTCACCACCGTAATTGGATTAAAACTCTTCAATGCCTCCTGGGTAAACAAAAACGAACACGACCACACAGTCATCGCAATCATTATACCCACATAGGCTGCAATATTTCCGTTTTTCATATTTTTACTATTTATAGACATGAAGACATGAGAACATGATTTTTATTTTTAAAAGACATAATAACAGAAAAACATAAAAAATATGGTATAATAAATTTTGTTATTATGTTCTTATGTCTTTTTTATTTTCGTGTCTTCCTGTCTAAAAAATTATCTGCGGAAACCAATAATTTGGCGCACCTCGTCAATTGTCTTTCTTGCGCTTTCGCGAGCCTTTTCTGCACCTTCACGCGCAATGCGATCAAGCAACTCTGTATTAGCCATATATTCCGCCAAACGCTCACGAATTGGAGCATTGAATGCCGCAATATCCGCTGCCAATTGTTTTTTCAAATCACCATAGCGAATTGAACAGTCATTCCATTTCTCATCGAAATATTGATAAGTATCTGGTGTAGAAACAATATTGAGGAATGTAAACAAATTCTCAATTACTTCAGGACGTTGACTATTTGGCTCTTGCGGACCTTGATCAGTCACCGCCTTCATCACCTTTTTCTTGATAGTAGCCTCATCGTCCATCAAGTAGATGCAGTTGCCTTCCGACTTACCCATTTTACCCGAACCATCAAGACCAGGGATTTTCACAGCCTTTTCGCTGAGCGAGAAGTTTTGTGGCTCAGGGAAAAATTCCACACCATACATAGTGTTAAAGCGACGAGCGAACTTACGTGCCATCTCCATATTTTGCTCTTGGTCCTTACCCACAGGCACCTTCACTGCACGGTGAAGCAAAATATCTGCTGCCATAAGCGTAGGATAAGTAAGCAAACCAGCATTCACATTATCCGGTTGTTTACGCGCTTTCTCTTTAAACGTAGTACAACGCTCTAACTCGCCAAGATAAGCATTCATATTGAGGAAAAGGTAAAGTTCCAACACCTCTTTCACGTCGCTTTGCACATATATAGTCGATTTCTCAGGGTCGAGGCCACAAGCCAAATACTCCGCAAGAATAGTGCGTGCACTATTTATAATATTTTCTGGTTTAGGACGAGTAGTCAACGAGTGCCAATCGGCAATAAAAAAGTAGCAATTATAGTCATTTTGCATCTGCAAAAAACTCTTCACAGCACCAAAATAATTACCCAAATGCAAATTACCAGTAGGGCGAATACCACTTACAACAGTCTCTTTCATATCATTTTATAAATTAAATTCATATTTGTACATTACGCATTGTACATTATGTATTGATAAAGCGCAAAGATACAAAAAAAAATCCAATTATGCAACACATTATCAACCATGATTAATTAATATAACAATAAAGAGGCACATCATTGTGCCTCTTTAAGTTGATGGTAGAAGTTGTTGAATTGTCGACGGATTTCATCACGAACTCGGCGGAATTCGCTTATTATGAATTCGGTAGAACCTGTGAGATACGAGGGGTCATCGAAACCGATATGCAATCGATGTTTTACTTTGCCTATGAATATAGGACAACTCTCTTCGCCACACACGGTGATGACATAGTCCCAAGCTTCATTCAAATAACGATCTACGTGCTTGGGTGAGTGGGATATCTTTTCCTAAAATAGTAGACATATTTTTAATTATTCCATTGGTATTTAATAAAATACAAAATTATATCTTAGGCAGAGATGAAAATATAAAAGGTAAAACAACACTAATTTTGTTTTGTTTTTGTTTCGATTTATCCTATTAATAAATTACTATAAATCAATAAATTATAAATATTTTTTTATTATTTGGGACAAAGAAATAAATAGAAATTTGTTTTGATTTTGTTTCAATTGGATTTCTAAGGTAAATGTATTATAAAAAAAGAAGGCATCGAATTGATAATCAATTCAATGCCTTCTTTTGTGCGGCGTAAGGGACTCGAACCCCCACGTCTCTCGACACTAGATCCTAAGTCTAGCGCGGCTACCAATTACGCCAACGCCGCATCATTGGGTTTGCGACTGCAAAGTTACGACTTTTATTTGGATTGTGCAAGTGTTTTACTGATTTTTTTGTGTGATTTATATTTTTGTTGCTTCGATGGTGAGTTCTTACCACGCACACCTCTGTGTTTGTAGAACTTACGTTTTTTCTTTTCGTCGCCTTTTAGGGTTGATTCGTCGATTACAGGGGCAAGAGGGGCTATCTCAGCAGGCAATTGAGAGCGTTGGATGGTCTTCTCTAAGAGTTTTTCGATTTTATCAAGGCGAGGTTTGTCTTTTGGTGTTACAAAAGTGATACCTTCGCCACGAGCACCTGCACGAGCAGTACGACCAATGCGATGGACATAATCTTCAGGCTGAGCCGGCACATCGTAGTTAATAACAAACTCGATATCATCAATATCTATACCGCGCGAGACTACATCGGTAGCCACGAGGAGTTGGATTTTGTTATTTTTAAAATTGAGAAGAGTCTGTGTGCGCTCGGCATTTTCGAGGTCGGAATGAATTTGTGATACTTTAACTCCTAATCGGCGAAGCGAATGATAAAGGTCGCGCACTTTGTCTTTCGACGAGGCAAAGATGATACCCTTATTGAATTGAGAGTTGAGAGTTGAGAATTGAGAATTATCTGTACTCTGCACTCTGTTATCTGTAATCTGCAATAAAAGTGGGAGTTTTTGTTCTTCGTGGAGGATATAGATGCTTTGTGTAATGCCTTCAGCGGGTTTTGAAACAGCGATTTTGACCTCGGCTGGATTGTGAAGCACTTGACGAGCGAGTTTCTCTACCTCTTTAGGAAAAGTAGCAGAAAACATGAGTGTTTGTCGCTTTTTGGGGAGATAGGAGATAATCTCCATAATATCATCGTAGAAACCAATATCAAGCATGCGGTCTGCCTCATCGAGAATGAGAAAATCGACATGCGAAAGGTCGACTTTGCAATGACGAAGGAGCGAAAGCAGACGACCAGGAGTGGCAATAGCGATGTCGCCACCTTGCTCGAGAGCACGTTGCTGTTGAGCAAAGGCTACCCCATCGTTGCCACCATAGATGGCAATCCAAGTGGTGTCTTGATAATAGGCGAAGCCAGCAAGGAGTTGGTCGACTTGTTGTGCTAACTCGCGAGTAGGCACCAAAACAAGAGCATTAACCTTATTCTCTGGCGAACCACCACGACTGAGCAATTCGAGCACAGGGAGAAGATATGCAGCAGTCTTACCTGTACCAGTTTGGGCAGACGCCAATAGGTCGCGCCCCTCAAGCACAAGCGGAATAGCACGCTCCTGAATAGGAGTGCACTCGACAAAGTTCATTATGTCGAGTGCATCCAATAGGTCGTCGTTTATATCTAATTCGTCGAAAAACACAATTCAAGTTAAGAGTTGAAAGTTGAAAGTTAATCCAAAAAGACCGACAAGTCAGACAAGTATAACCAATCCAACTATTGACTGTAGACCTTTGACTGTAGACCTTTGACTTTAATATTAACAGAAAATCAATATTAAGAGTTGGGCTGTGAGTACGCGAAGGAACATTGTGAGCGGATAAACTGTTGCGTAACCAACTGCAGGGGCATCGTTGCCAGCAGTTGCGTTGCTATAAGCAAGTGCAGGTGGGTCAGTAGTAGAACCAGCCATGAGTCCCATAAGTGTGAAATAGTTGATTTTGCAGAACAAACGTCCGATGATACCCATTATGAGAAGTGGCAAGAATGTGATGATGAAACCATAGCCAATCCATTGAAGACCACCTTTGTTAACAATAGTATCGACAAAGCCATCACCAGCACCGATACCGACACAAGCAAGGAAGAGAGTGATACCGATTTCGCGAAGCATAAGGTTGGCACTCACAGTGTTATATGTAATGAGTTTGTATTTATAACCGAAACGCGAAACGAGGATAGCAACGATAAGCGGACCACCAGCAAGACCGAGTTTCACTGGTTGTGGAATGCCAGGGAACATCATAGGGATGCTACCGAGGAACACGCCAAGGAAGATACCGAGGAAAAGAGTAACGAGGTGAGGCTCGTTGAGGTGTTTCATACTATTACCCACGATATTTTCTACCTTACGAACATCCTCTTCTGAACCAACCACAGTAAGACGGTCGCCCATTTGAAGTACAAGATTAGGACGAGCTACGAGGTCAACTCCGGCACGGTTGATACGTGAGATGTTGATATTGTAAGAGCGACGGAGATTGAGTTCGCCAAGACGTTTGCCATTGAGTTCGTTTTTAGTAACAAGAATACGACGTGAAACAAAGCTTTTATCGAGTTTGTACCATTCGTCTGGTTTCATATCGATAACGTTACCAATAATAGTTGAGATAACATCAATGTCTTGTTCAATAGTGATAACAAATACTTTATCGCCTTCGTTGAGGATAGTATTTGAAGATGCCATCTCCATTTGGCCATCAGTATGGAGTACGCGACTAATAACCAATTCACGGTGAACAAGGAGTTTAGCTACTTCAGCAACTGTGTGACCAAATACAGCTGGGTTGTGCACTTCAAGAGAATAGAGTTTGGCTTGATTAGCTGCTGTATTGTCGAGAGCATCAAGTTCGTCTTGCTCTTTCTTGAAATTAACACGGAAGACATAACGAATTGTGATGATAGCCAAGATGATACCAATAACACCAAGAGGATAACATACAGCATAACCGAGAGCGATAGAGTTATCAGCCACACCTGTCATATCGTTAAACGCAGTTTGTGCAGCACCAAGACCAGGAGTGTTAGTAACAGCACCAGAGAGGATACCCACCATAGTTTGCATAGGAAGTCCTGTAACGAAATGAAGGATAATGGTTGTGATTACACCAAGCAAAACAACTCCAGTTGCGAGCAAATTGAGTGTAACACCGCCTTGTTTAAAAGAAGAGAAGAAACCTGGTCCGACTTGCATTCCGACAGAGAAAACGAAGAGAATAAGACCAAATTCTTTCATAAAGTGCATAACATGATGGTCCATAGTAATACCAAAATGGCCCATGAGGATACCCACGAAAAGAACAAAAGTGATACCAAGAGAGATACCAAAAATTTTGATTTTGCCAAGCAAAATACCACATACAATACAGATAGAGAGCAACATAACACTATGCCCAATGCCCGTACCAAAGACTAAATCGTATAGCCAATTCATAATGAGTTGAAAATTGAGATTTGAAATTTGAAAGTTAATTCCTTATATAGAAAAATAAAGGTACAAAGTTACGACTTTTTTTGCAATTAACAATGTGATATTTTTAATATTTTTAAGAAATTTTATAGAGATATAAAATGAGTGTTTTTTGAGGAGATTTGATATGGTAAAAAATAAAAATTAGAGAGGTGGGCTTATTGTATTTTAGAGGGGGTTGCGAAGGTATGGCGAAGGTTGCTTGCAGGTATCTCTATAGTATATTTAGAGAAGGGAGGGAGTTATTGTATTTTAGGCGATGTTTTTGGGGTGTAATTTTTGTGTAAAACTATATAGTAAAATAGTTGCAAAAGCGAAAAAAAAGTTGTATATTTGCAAGTTAGAAATTTAGATTTTTAAAATATGAAAAAAGTATTATTTTTATTATCGTTTATTTTAGTTATCAATGTATTAAATGCACAATCGCGCAATCCTAAATATGAGGCGTATATTGAAAAATATTCGGAATTTGCGGTTCAATGCCAAAATGAGCATCATATTCCGGCAAGTATTACGTTAGCACAAGGCATTTTGGAAAGTGGTGCTGGCGAAAGTTCGTTGGCGAGAGATTGTAACAATCACTTTGGCATTAAGTGTGGTAGTGACTGGTATGGCCGTTCAACACGTAAAGATGATGACCGTCCAAATGAATGCTTCCGCTGTTATAGATCGGTTAAAGAATCATATGATGATCATGCTAAATTTTTGCAACGTCAACGTTATGCTTTTTTGTATGACTACAAAATAACAGATTACAAATCGTGGGCTCATGGATTGAAACAAGCTGGATATGCTACAGACCCTAAATATCCTCAAAAACTAATAAGTATTATAGAAACCTACAAACTCTATGAATTTGATTCTCAGGGTAGCAAAAAAACTGGAGGGGAAAAGAAAAGAGAGGATAAATTAAAAGAGGATAAAAATCTCGCTGAAGATAAATTGTTTGGTTATGTAGAAATCGTTAACAATGGTGTACGTTGTTACAAGCTTTTGACTGATGATTCATTCAAAAATGTATCTAAAGCAACTGGCATAAGTGTTAAACGTTTATTGTATTACAACGACTTACCAGAAGAGGTTGATCTTTATCGTGATGATTATGTGTATTTGACTAAAAAACGTGCTACGACTAAAAAACGTACTCCTATACATAAAGTGCGTGCGGGAGAAAGTATGCACTCCATTGCACAAGAATATGGAATAACACTCAAAGCTTTATACAAACTCAATGGTCTTGAGTATGGCACTCCAGCTCAAGTGGGTATGAAACTCAAATTACATAAATAATTTGAATTGAGAATTGAGAATTTTAGATTACTATGAAAAGAATTATATTATTTGCTTTGATGGTGTTGATGTGCGGTGTTGCTTGGACATCGACTATACCTACAAACTTACCAGATTACAAAATTATTATACCAACCGCTACAGACAAGGTTAGAGCAATTTCTGATTCTGCTAAGTTTTATCTTGTAACTTGTGAACCTGGGGATGAGGTATATGCTCGTTTTGGTCATTCTGGTATTAGAGTGTATGATGCTAAGACTGGCATTGACGAAGTGTTCCATTGGGGTTTGTTCTCATTTGATACACCAAATTTTATTGGACGTTTCATCGCAGGAAAAACAGATTATATGATGGGCGTTTATGGTACACAATTTTTTATGCGCGAATATATAGCACGTGGTTCATCGGTATATGCACAAGAATTAGATTTGACACTAGAGCAAAAACGTGAATTATGGGCTAAATTATGGGAAAATTATCGTCCAGAAAATCGCGAATATAGATATAATTTTATATTTGATAATTGTGCCACTCGGCCATATAGATTAATTGTTGATATATACGACAATAAAGTTTCGTTGGTAAATAATATAAATCAAATTACATATCGTGATATTATAAATAAATATGTACCAATAGGTTCTATACTCAACACCGGCATAAATGTAATAATAGGTAGCCATGCAGATAAGTTGATTACCGCAAAAGAAAGTGCAGCATTTCCAATGTACACTATGAAAGCTTTGGCCCATACAAACTACATTACAGAGAACGGCCAAGAACCTATTGTAAAAACACAAGAAGTGATGCACAGCGCAAAGCGTAACGAGATAGAAATAAGCCAATTTACATATTATTGTTCAATAATTATTCCTCTCATATTAGCGTTACTTTGCGGATTTTACACATACAAGAAAAAACGTTATGTACCATGTTTCACTCATTTAGTATTATTTTTATCAGGTTTAGTAGGTATAATAATCAGTTATCTTTGGTTTTTCTCGCATCACCCATTAGTAGATGACAATATGAATATCTTATGGTGTAATCCGCTAAATATCATACTTACTATACTATTATTTATACACCATCGTAAATCATTACGTACAATAAAATTTACATTGTCATTACTATCCTTTATATTATCACTATTATTTCTTATGATATTGATAATGAATGTACAATATACTACTCCACAAATATTCGCTATATGGGTATTAGTCTTGACAATTAACTTAACAGTGGTATATACCTATAAATATAAGGCAAAAAAGTTATTACGAAAAAAACACAAGAAATGAAATACCAAAAATACATTTTTATTATTTTTGCACTGATATGCAATACTATAACATCAGTTGTATTTGGTCAAATTACTCGCATGGCTCCGCGTTTAACCGTAATAATATCTATCAATGGATTAGATAATTACGAAATTGAAGCTTTTAGTAAAATGCTAGAACCTAATGGTATGCGTAGGTTAATAAGTGGTGTTTATAATCCAAACGCCACTTGTTCATATATGGTAACAAGTGCGACGACTGATTATGCATCAATGATGACAGGTTCAACTCCTCATTATCATGGCATTATCGCAAATAGATTTTATTCTCTCATAGATGACAATATCGTATCATGCATCGAAGATGCTCGTTATGAAGGAATAAACACTAAAGATATGGTATCTCCTAGATTGTTACAAGCCACAACTCTCGCTGATCAAATAAAATTAAATAACCAAAAATCGAAAGTATATGCTATTGGACTTACAGCAGAATCAGCTATAATGCTCGGTGGACATTTAGCCGATGGTGCAATATGGTTTGATGATATTAATGCAGGAATTTGTACTTCAACTTTCTATGACAAAGGACTACCTCGTTGGGCTGACAAAATAAATAGAGAAGGATTGATCCGTTCGACATGTGTTAACGATTGGCAACCTATGTTTTCACTACCTTCATATCAGTACGCACCTAATGGTTCGTACTTAAATGGAGAAAAACCTACTTTTATAAATTTCACAGATGGAGATGACAACTACGACTTTATGAAAAAATTTCGCCAATCGCCATTTATCAACGACATCATCAAGGAATTAGCAACACGAGCAATTAGAGATGAACAAATGGGGACTGATGATGCGACTGATTTGCTCTGCATTGAATTTAATGCGCATTCACCATTCGATGCCTACACTTTATGTGCTGAAAATGAAGACTTAATAACACGTCTTGACCGCAATATCAAATCGCTACTTGATGTAATAGAAATATCTGTAGGATTGGAAAACTCATTAATTGTACTCACGGCTCCACATAACAATCCTACTCAAACACCACAAAATGATTCTAGATTATCTTCTGGCACATTCAATTCGCGCCGAGCGATGGCACTATTGAACTCTTATCTTATGGCAATATATGGACAAGGTAGATGGGTATCGGGCTATTATGATAAAAACATTAGTCTAAACAAATCGCTCATAGAAGATGAAAATATAAAGATGACAGAGATTCAAGACTATGTAGCTCAATTTATGTTAGAATTTTCAGGTGTACACACCGCAATACCAGCATACCAAATACAAACTGCTGCAAGTTTGCCCAACGATATGCCATCTCGTATGCGTAATTCGCACTATAAAAACCGCTCAGGCGATGTTGTCTTTACACTACTTCCAGGCTGGGTCGAATACGACGAAAAACTACAACGTACTCTCTACCCATCTATAACTCAACCATATACTCCGATTGCAATTTGGAATAAAGAAATTAAACACACCAAAAGTGATATTATGATTGAAGACTTATGTGCTACCCTATGTCGCATACTCCAAATTCCTTACCCTAATGCTTGCATTGGCAGACCATATCAAATTGAGAATTAATTCCTAATTATTATGAAATTTTTACAACAAATAGCAAAAATATATGCAGAGAAGTTGACCCCTACGGCTCAACTTCTTTTTGTCTTTCCTAATCGTCGCGCTGGACTATTTTTCAAAAAAGAACTACTTGCCTTAACTAAAAAAACTGTTTTTGCACCCGAAATTACAGATATAAACTCATTTGCAACTACTCTATCTCCTCTACGCAAAGCCAATGATGTAGAATTGTTATTTGACCTCTACAAATCTTACGTACATGTACGCTCTCAACATACCGAAAACATTGAAACCATTGATGCTTTCGTACCATTTGGCACAACCCTTCTCGGTGATTTTAACGAAATTGATAAATATCTTATAGATACCAATTTACTTTTCAGAAATATTGCCGACCTAAAAAATATCAATGACCAATCACAATTCCTTTCTAATCAACAAATAGAGGCACTAAATCGATTCTGGGGAAATGTAGTAAACGAAAACAATGAAAATCTTTCATTTAACAAACAATTTATCTCGCTTTGGGATGACCTCTACGAAATATATACTCACTTTACTGAAACTCTCATTGCAAAAGGTATTGGTTACGACGGACTTATCTATCGCACAGCTATCGACAATCTCTCAACCCTAAATTCTAAACTCTCAACTCTAAACTCTATCTGCTTCATTGGTTTCAACTCGCTAACCACCAGCGAATATCGCATATTCAAACACTTTCAACAATTAGGTATAGCCGATTTCTATTTCGACTATCCTACTTGCTATAATACTCCATCTCCGTTTGCCTCTACTGTTGCAAAATATTACGAACGTAATTTAAAAGAATTTAAATCACGCTATCCTTACACCCAACCAACAGAACAACACATACCAAACATAACACTACATAGTACCCCATCTGCTACTAATCAAATTAATGTAGCATGCTCATTACTATCTCAAAATCCTACTCTCTCTACCCCAAACTCTACTGCAATTCTCCTTACGGATGAATCATTAATGCCTTCTCTCATTCAACAACTACCTAACAACATCGAAAAAATCAATATCACAATGGGGTATCCGCTTTCGATAACTCCTACAGCAACACTCATTAATCACATACTTACATTACAAACTGAATTAACAAACAACAGAGAAGGATTTGCACAATTCTACTATAAACCACTAATTAGTATTCTCTCTCATTCTAATATACAAAATGTCTATGCAACATCTTCTGCTAAAATAATCAATCAAATAACACAAGCTAACTATATCCGAATTACAGCAAGCGAACTACACAATATCATCAACGAACTCAATATTAACGATGAAGAAAAACAATTCTTTATCTCACTCTTTACACCTCAAACTACATCCAACGAAATATTAGGATATTTAAATGATATTACATCTAAACTTTCAAAATTCAACACCCAACTCTCAACAGACAACGAATTCCTATACCAATATGGCCTACTACTCAATCAATTAAAAAATACAATAGACGAATCTAAACTATTATCTCTAACCCCTAAACTCTTAAAAGTTCTCATTCAACGCCTATCTTCTTCGCTCAAAGTTCAATTCAAAGGCGAACCCGTAGAAGGTATGCAAATTATGGGATTACTTGAAAGCCGCCTACTTGATTTCGAAAATATAATACTTATTGGCTTCAACGACCAAAGAATACCAGGTAATAAATCGGTCAATTCGATTATTCCCTACAACTTACGTCGTGCATATAACCTTCCAACTCATGAAATTAGTGATGCTATCCAAGCATATAATTTCTATCGCACTCTTTACCACACAAAGAATCTACATCTCATCTACGATTCACGAAGCGAGGGTGCACAAAACGAAATTTCACGCTATTTCTACCAATTAAAATATCTAATAAATGCACAAATGACGTGCTATAACTATACTCTACCAATTAATAATACATCGGAATCTTTAACAGATTCAACCTCAATAACTATAGAAAAAACAAACGAAATATTAGCCAAACTCGACACATACAAAAATAGTAAATTCTTATCGGCAAGCCGTATAAAAGATTATATTTCATGCCCACTTAAATTCTATTTTAGCGCAATTGTAGGAATTAAAACGCCAAACGAAATAAATGAAACCGGCGAATCAGGATTACTTGGAAGAATATACCATTATGCAATGGAAAAATATTATAAAAATCATTCTATACCTAAAACCTTACAAAAAGAGGAGATACAAAAACTTGTAAAATTTGCTTTCGATAAAGAGAGAGAAGATTCACACAAACAACTCAACATATCGGGATTCAATTCATTAATATTTAATATCGTATGCAACTTTATAAGCGATACTATAAAATTTGATATAAAACGGTATAAAAAACAACCATTCAGTAATGTCCGCTCAGAAGAGGAGATACTCACTAAAATCAATGACATCAATTTTGTCGCTTACATAGACCGCATTGATTCGACAGAAGAGATTACGAATATTATTGATTATAAAACAACTACAAGTAAAACGAATAAAGAAATAAATATTATCAATCTCGTAACATCTCACGAAAGTGCATACCACGAATTGTTTCAGATTTTACTTTA
>JAZQRP010000119.1:0-2935 GCA_045629685.1 Candidatus Aphodosoma sp.
GGAAGATTTTTTAGGTAACGACAAAACTCCGTGTAACCTTGTAGGCTAACGGAGAACGTAACTAACTTTGCACCGGAAAGGATGTATCAACAAATCGCTAAGGCAGGGAACAATAGCAGATGTAACGGCAGCAAACAATCAGTGCAGGCATAACGACAGCGAAGCATTTTCTTCTTGAAGTAGGCAACATACAAGGGATGAAAACAATCAAGTGCAAAAAAAATGGTAGCACAGCCCTAGCCATGCTACCAAAGAAAAAGAAAGTGGCAGTCTCGCTGCCACCTTCTAGATAAACTACTCAATGCCAAACTCTTGAACTTATCTTAAATGCTTTTAATGTGTCAGAAAATTTATTACGTCCTCTTTTCCTCCTTTACAAAAATAGTACCAGAAAAGTGGTATTGCTTAACTAATGCTTGTTGTTCCTGTTTCTTGTTCTGTCGCTTCTTAATCGTTTTCCGTCTTTCTGCTTCTCGACGAACTTCTTTCCAATCAATTTGGAAAGTTAGTAACTTAAAAACAAACAATACAATTCCCCATAGAGTTCCAAATACAACTACTATGATATATTTTATAGCAAGACCTATAATATAAAAAATGTTACTGCTTTTCATTTTCATTTTTTTGCTTAAAGGATGATGTAATTCCTGGAAATGCACTCACTATCTTCACCTTCAAATCTGGGAAAGCATCCACTATTTGCACCTTGACATCAGGAAACGACTCAACCAATTGTACTTCTCCACAATCATCTGGAAATGAAGACACTATCATAATCTCCACATCAGCAAACGCATCAACAATTTCTACCTTTATGTCAGGAAATGACTCTACTATTTGAACCTTACCATGCAACGGTATGGTCTTGCCGTCCTTTTCTAAAACACAATCATCAGCTAAGATGAATACTGATATTAACGAAAAAAATATAGTAAATAATGTGCGCATAATATTTATCTATTGAGTGCTCTTTTAATTACATCGGGCAAATCACATTCATATTTTTTAGGATTCTTCCTAAAGATATTTACAAATGGATCTATTATAAAACACCATATTAATTCTATAGTCAATATTGCCATGCCCAAGGCAAGTGATCCAACAAATATCCAAGCTAAAATGGTAAACATACTCGTTAGAATTTAAGATTCGCTGCAAAGTTACAATTTTTTTTTGAAAAATGCAAATTTCAATCCTTTCAATCAAAACGCCAAGTAGGATTAAGATCCTGAGGGCTGCGCCAAACCATATGGTATTCTGTACGAAGAATACGCTTCTTGTGTTTCCAAAACACATGACAGCCACCCATTACGCAGCAGTCCTCGGGCATGCCCATTTCTTGACTCATAAGCGCCTTGGCGCGTTTATCTACCTCATCAACAATGGAGTTGTACTCCTCTAACCTTTTAGGCGATACTTCTTGATATTTTTTCATAACCTATCTTGCATTTTTCTTAGAGGGCAGAATCATCTAACACAAATGTGAATGTAGCTTCCACAACTTCACCAGTGCGTTTCAAGTGATTTGCACACGAAGCCTCAAACACAGCAAAGAAATCTTGCTTTGCTTCCTCAATGGAATATCCCTCACCAAAGAAGCCAAAGGGAAATTGCTCCTCACAATAAACCGAATAATAACCATTTCCATTGCTCTCAACATGAGCAACACAATTTTCTTTCTTTATCATACTAACCTAGATAATAACAAAACATTTCAATCAAGCACCATGCACCTAATCCTATTTGTGCGAGAGCAATCAATAAAGCCAGAATATCATCCATATTTTCAAAATTTAAGAAGTTCAACCAAATTAAAAATCATTATCTTCATACGAATCAAATCCCGACATGCCATCGCTGTCGTAATCGCCACAGTCCCAGTCTTCGCGTGAGGTCCAGTTGCCTGAACCATTTGCGCGATGACGGCGATCTTCACTCATACTGCGGTAATCCTCAGTATTGAAACTGCTCTCATCGGAGCCAAATAAAAAATCAAATAGTCCCATAATAGAATTTTTATGCAGTAATTAATAATCTTCCATATATATTTCCATATCATTTACATCATCAACATCTTCATCAAATCCCAAAAGGTAGTTGTCATTTGGAGATGTCTTACGCTTCTCTTCCCAATAGTCATCATCATATGAGCTACTATAATCATCAGAAGAATAATCCTCATAAGTTGCAGAAGAATGTGATGTATGACTATATACAGGTTCTTCTACCTGTGGTTGTTCCAAAATTGCAGAAGGTTCTTCATCTTCAACAAATAAAGGTATAGTATCAACAACGACCCGCTTACTTGGATTAAGTTTAGGGTTTTCTATACTTAAAATTTGTTGCTCTACACTGCGTGGTTTATTGCAACCAACAAGCATCACCATAGTAAGTGAAATAAAGAATAGTAAATTCGTTTTCATATCTAAAAAGGAATTAACAATTTCTAACTTCATCAGATTGCTCATTTGCCTTCATAAAAATAGCCACATGCACTTGTTGCTCAGGATGGGCAGTCGGATCAAGACGCTGCACATACGCCTCAAACAAATCACCATGACCAAGATCAAGCATAGTTGCCAACTGGTCGTTCTTGCTACTTGGCACATAACCTAAATGCGAATCACCAAAGAAAATAGCTACAGCATCGTGGTCATAAGCATTCTCGTCCTCACGAACCAATTGCAATTGCGAACCAATCTTCAATTGATCGAAAACAATACATCCCTCATAGTGGCTAAAGCCAGCCACGTTACAACTCAAGAAGAGTTCCTTAGTCTTTTTAATCTTCATAACTGAACTGATTTAGTAGTTAATAATTCATTTTTTCTTTGTCGAAAAAATCCCACGGCTTTATTTTCGCTGCAAAATTAATACATCACTCGGACATTTTGTGTCCGCCACTCCATAAAAATGGAAAAAAAGTGTGATTTTT
>JAZQRP010000120.1:0-3229 GCA_045629685.1 Candidatus Aphodosoma sp.
AATCCGTGGATAGAGACAAATATTACATCGTCGTTTTGATAGAGTAGTTTGATGACTTCTTGACGCTTACCATTGTTTTCTGCCACCATAAGACCAGCAAATTTGCCAATACCATGGTCGATATGTACCACATAGTCGCCTATTTGTAATTGGTTTATCTCTTTTAGAGTCATCGACACCTTGCCAGCCTTGGCAATATCGGATTTGAGAGAGAATTTGTGGTAACGGTCAAATATTTGGTGGTCGGTGAAGAAACAAACCGATAAGTCATGGTCTATAAAACCCTCATGGATAGTGCCTTCGATAGGAGTAAAGTGTATATTGTCGCCACGTTCGTCGAATATAGAAGCGATGCGGTCGGTCTGCTTTTTAGAATCAGAGCAGATGTGTATAGCATATCCATCGTTGATAAAAGAGCGTAGTGAGTCGGCTACGATATCAAAATTTTTGTGATATGGAGGTTGGGCGGATTGGTTGAAGTTGAGAGTTGAGAGTTGAGAGTTGAGGAGTGAGGAGTTCTTTAGTGTGATATGTCGGAAATTAGCAATTTGTTCTTTAGCAATATTTCCGTTAATGAGTAGGTTAAGAACATCAGCTACATTTTTTTCAGAGTGTTGTTTAATTAGAGTGTCGTCGTAGATATCGTTGATTCGTTCGATGGCGAACGTCATATTAGTCCAACAGATGATAGTGTCGGCTGGCAAAAAGTTGAATATAGAAATAGTCTCTTTATCGCCTTTAGCAGTTACGTTAGGCAGTATGCTAATTTCTTCTACTTCGTTGATAGACAGTTGTTTTTCGATATCGAAAACACGTATTGATTCCACTTCATCACCCCAAAAGTCGATACGATAAGGACGTTCGTTAGAGAATGAGAATATGTCGAGAATACTACCGCGTTGAGCATATTGTCCTGGTTCATATACAAATTCAACTA
This sequence comes from Candidatus Aphodosoma sp., assembly GCA_045629685.1. Classification (GTDB taxonomy): domain Bacteria; phylum Bacteroidota; class Bacteroidia; order Bacteroidales; family Paludibacteraceae; genus Aphodosoma. The sequence goes on from JAZQRP010000120.1 coordinate 938, forward strand.
ACTCAAATCCCCATTCAGCAAGCGAATGAATGACCTTTTCAGAGTCAACTATTTCACCTTTGCGTATAGTTAATCTTTTAGTTTCAAATGTTTGTTGAGGAGTTACTCGTTCGATAAGCCCTTCTGGTGAGGTAACTATTAACCAACCGTTATTTAATTGAGAGTTGAGAGTTGAGAGTTTAGAGTTTGGAGTGGATGGTGTGGTTGTAAATTGTGCATTATGCATTATATTGAGAGCATCGGTGCGCATAATCTCCGAAGCAAGGTCCAAACCACCATGTTTAGGAGATTTTTTGTACGAAGAGGGGAGTAGCCCGCATTTACCCGTAGGCATCGCACGATTGATGTCGTTGTAGAGATATGCAGCGGTTTCAGCATCTTCCATCACAACGAGCATTTTTGCTCCCGATACTTGCTGAATAGCATTAAGCATCATACCTTTGCCAGAGGCTTGCAAACCATTGAGTTGTAAGCCTTTTGAGTCAGAATTCATCCATTTAGTAATATCTTTTATTAATGGATGTCCAGCAAGTATTTGTATGATGTCTTTGTAATTCATTATTTTGGTGCTTTGAAATATAGTCCGATACCAATTAAGAGAAATATTATGTTTGGTAACCAAACGGCAGCGAGTACAGGCATATTTCCTTTAACGGCAAACATACTTGATACGGTAGTAAATAAGATATATAATGCACTGAGGGCTATACCAATACCGATTTGTAGTCCCATGCCACCACGTATTTTCTTTGATGATAGCGATACTCCTATTAACATAAGAATCAAAGCAGCAAATGGGTTAGCAAATCGTTTGTAGTATTCGTCTTTAAACATCTGAGTGTTACCCATACCACGAGCCTCTTGGCGTTTTATATGAGTATTTAGTTCAGAGTTAGTCATTTGAGGAGCAAGAGCACCAGTAATAAAAAATTCAGATGGATGGATATTTAGCACAGTGTCCATCTGTTCGCCTTGCTCTATCGTTTCGTATATGCCATCAAAATCGCGTTTGAGATATTTCTTTATGTGCCAAGTTGTATCAGTTTCTGTCCATTCGATTGAATTTCCCGTAGTGCGACTAATGAGTGTTTTACCATCAAATCGTTCAAGCGACACCTTATTGCCACGATTGCGATTCTCTTCGTAACGCTCTATGTATAAGATAACTCCCGGCTCAATTTCCATCTGTATGTGGCGTGCTACTTCAGATTTATTGGCTTTGATGTATTTGTCTTCAAATGCTAGACGGACCTCATTAGCTGGAGGAATAACATATCCGCTCAATACAAACGACATAGTCCCAATGATCACAGCCGAAATAACGTATGGGCGCAACATACGATTAAAACTCACACCACCTGCCAATATTGCTGTAATTTCGGTGTTATATGCCATTTTTGAGGTGAAAAATATAACCGAAATAAAAGAGAACAGAGGAGTGAATAGATTGGCAAAATAAAGGCTAAAATTCAAATAATAATCGAATACAATCTCGTTGAGTGGTGCATCATTATCCATAAATTCATCCAATTTTTCGGATATATCGACCACTACCGATATTGTGATAATCAGCAATATCGATAAAAAGAAAGTACCCAAATATTTTTTGACTATATATATATCAATCTTTTTCATTTACTTGATTTTTAACATAAGTACATAATAATGATGATTTAGTTTTTGTACTTAAAAAAACAATTGTCCCACAAAACTATAAAATACGTATTTTAATTTGTAAATCAATAAATTAAAATTTGTACTTCTGTTAAAAAATATATAAAATTACAATCGTCTAGTAACGCGTTCGAGCATCATAGGTTTCCAAGTGTGGAAGTCGCCTGCAATGATATGTTTACGTGCCTCTTTCACAAGCCATAGGTAGAATGCAAGGTTATGTATAGAAGCAATTTGCATAGCCAACAACTCTTGACTTACAAACAAATGGCGCAAGTATGCTTTCGAATATTGGAGGTCAACGAAGCAGTCGCTTTCAGGGTCGATAGGCGAGAAGTCATCGGCCCATTTTTTATTTTTCATATTCATAATGCCATTGCGAGTGAATAGCATACCATTACGACCATTGCGTGTTGGCATTACGCAGTCGAACATATCCACACCACGTTCGATACCTTCGAGTAGATTGGCTGGTGTACCAACACCCATTAAATATCTTGGACGGTCTTTAGGCAATATATCGTTCACCACCTCAATCATTTCGTACATTTTTTCTGTAGGTTCGCCTACAGCCAATCCACCAATAGCATTACCTTCACGACCTTGGTCGGCAATAAA
>JAZQRP010000121.1:0-16918 GCA_045629685.1 Candidatus Aphodosoma sp.
AATTCGTTATTTAAATTATGGAAAACAATTATGACAAAAAGCCATACGGATTGAGAAATTCGGGCTATGAAAACAGAGAAAGAAGACCTCGCACTGGTGCTAACAATTCATCGAGAGATGGACGTGATGGCGGTTATAGCAGAGGTGGTTATAACAAACAAAATCAAGGTGGTTACAAACCACGTTACAATCAAGATGGAGATGGCGAACGTCGTTCTCATGGCAATGGTGAACATCGTTCTTACAACAATGGCGAACGTCGCTCTTATAATGGTGGTAATCGCAATTATGATGGTCAAAAACGTGGCGGTTATCAATCTCGTAGCAATGGAGAGCAAGGTGGTTTCCGTAATAATCGATTCAATCGTGATAATGAAGGTGGCGGTTATAACCCTAATAATAAGTATAGCCAAAAGAAACAAATTGAGTATAAAAAACAATTTGTCGATTACTCGCAACCTATGCGTTTGAATAAATTCTTGGCTAATTCAGGTGTTTGTTCTCGTCGTGAAGCTGATGAATATATAGCAGCAGGTGTCGTTACTGTTAATGGCGAAGTTGTTACTGAATTGGGCTCTAAAGTGATACCTGACACTGACCGTGTTATGTTCCACGATCAACCAGTGAAGTGCGAGAAGAAGGTTTATATCCTTCTCAACAAACCAAAGGATGTGGTAACTACTGTAGAAGATACTCATGCTCGTAAGACAGTGTTGGATTTGGTGAAAAATGCTTGCTCTGAGCGTGTTTATCCTGTTGGTCGTCTCGACCGCAACACTACAGGTGTACTTTTGATTACAAATGATGGTGATTTGACAACAAAACTCACTCACCCTAAATTTAATAAGAAAAAAATCTATCAAGTAACTCTCGATAAAGACCTTCAAGACGATGATTTTGCTAAGATTCTTTCGGGTATCGTTCTTGAAGATGGAGAGATTAAGGCTGATGAACTCTCATTTGTTAATGAAGGTGATTTGCGTACTGTAGGTCTCGAAATTCACTCAGGCAAAAACCGTATCGTACGTCGTATTTTCGATGCACTTGGCTACCATGTAGTGAAATTGGACCGTGTTTATTTTGCTGGTTTGACTAAGAAAAACCTTCCTCGTGGCAAATGGCGTTATCTTTCAGAAATGGAAGTAACTATGTTGAAAATGACTGCTTCGGCATTTAAAGGATAATTAGTTGTTTAGACAGGAAGACAAGAAGACGTGTTCTCCTGTACTCATGTCTTAAAGAAATTATGAATTTAGAATTGAATAGATTGTATCCTTTAAAGTTGAAGCCTATTCTTAAGCAAAAACTTTGGGGTGGTGATAAGATACAGAATATATATCGTCATAATGAACCTAAATTGTCATCGGTAGGAGAGAGTTGGGATGTTTCAGCAATGGAGGATGACGATTGTGAAGTGGTAAATGGTTGGTTGGCTGAGAACACTTTGGCTGACTTGGTCGAGGTCTATATGGGTGATTTAGTTGGCGATAGAGTTTATGAACAATACGGAGCCGAATTTCCATTGTTGTTAAAGATTATAGACTCTAATCGCGACCTATCTATCCAAGTGCATCCTAACGACGAATTGGCTGAAGAAGTACATGGTTTGCGTGGTAAGACTGAGATGTGGTATGTGCTTGATGCTGAAGATGATGCATATATTATTTTGGGCTTCAATTGTTATGTTTCTCAAACTGAATATATCGAACGTGTAGCTACTGGTCATCTCGAAGAGGTGTTGCAAAAGTATCCTGTGAAGAAAGGTGATGTTTATTTTATACCTGCTGGTATGGTGCACTCTATTGGTAAAGGTTGTCTTATTCTCGAAGTGCAACAAGCATCAGATATCACATATCGTATCTACGACTACAATCGTCGTGATGCAGATGGAAATCTTCGCGAACTTCACACCGAATTAGCTCAGCGTGCTATAGATTTCGAAAATTGGCAAGGTCGTAAAATCTCACTTCAACCAGCGCAAAATGGCATTGTCAATCTTGTTCAATGTCCATATTTTCAGGTGAATGAGATGCAGATTGATAAGCCTAAGGAGTATGATTTAGCACCAATCAATTCGTTTGTATTGTTATCATGTGTCGAAGGACATGTCACATTGAAGTGGGATGACGACTATCTTACACTCACCGATGGCGAAACAGTGCTTATTCCTGCAGAGATGAATAGTTTGTATATTGTTCCTACTGTCAATACTAAACTTCTCGAAACTTACATAAATAATTAATAATTAACACTTAATAATTAGCAATTAATGATGTATTATGCATCTCTTCTGATTATGCATTGTGCATTGTGAATTGTGCATTGATTTACTATGGAAAACAACGAATTATTACAACAAGTGACCGCTAAAGCCGAAAAATGGCTTACAGGTGCGTATAATGAAGAGGCAAAAGCCGAAGTTCGTCGTATGCTTGATGCAGAAGATAAGACAGAACTTATAGAGTGTTTCTACCGTGACCTCGAATTTGGTACAGGTGGTCTTCGTGGTATCATGGGTATGGGTTCAAATCGTATGAATATCTATACTGTAGGTGCTGCAACTCAAGGTCTTAGCAATTATCTCAAACGTGAATTTGCAGGACAAGAAATCTCTGTTGTTGTAGGTCATGACTGCCGCAACAATAGCCGTTTGTTTGCTGAAACTTCTGCTAATATCTTCTCAGCTAATGGTATCAAAGTGTATCTCTTTGAAGCACTTCGTCCAACCCCTGAAATCTCTTTTGCTATTCGTCATCTCGGTTGCCAAAGTGGTATTATCCTTACTGCTTCGCACAATCCAAAAGAATACAATGGCTACAAAGCTTATTGGAACGATGGTGCACAAATCATTGCTCCTCACGATGTTAATATCATTGCCGAAGTAGAGAAAATCAAAGGTCCAGAAGAGATTAACTTCACTGCTCGTCCTGAACTTATTCAAATCATTGGCGAAGATGTAGATAGCGTATATCTCGAAAAACTCAAAACTCTCTTCCTCTCTCCAGATAGCATTGCTCGCAACAAAGACCTCAAAATTGTCTTCACTCCAATCCACGGCACAGGTATCACTCTCATCCCTCGTTGCCTCAAAGATATGGGCTTCGAAAATGTTATCATTGTTGACGAACAAGCAGTTATCTCAGGCGATTTTCCAACAGTAGTTTCTCCTAACCCAGAAGAACCAGCTGCGCTCGATATGGCTATCCGTAAAGCTAAAGAGGTTGATGCTGACATCGTTATGGCATCTGACCCAGATGCTGACCGTATGGGTATTGCTGTGAAAAACGATAAAGGCGAATGGATTTTGGTTAATGGTAACCAAACATGTATGATGTTCACATACTACATCTTGCGCCGTCGTCACGAGCTTGGTCTTCTCAAAGGTAAAGAGTTCATGGTGAAAACCATCGTTACTACTGAGATTATGAAAGACATCTGCAACCACTATAACACTCCATTGTTGGATTGCTATACAGGTTTCAAATGGATTGCAGCCGAAATTCGTGAACGTGAAGGTAAAGAACAATACATCGGTGGCGGTGAAGAAAGCTATGGCTATCTTCCATCAGACTTCCTTCGTGATAAAGACGCAGTTGCAGCTTGTGCTCTTATGGCAGAGATGACAGCTTGGGCAAAAGACAACGGAATGTCAATCTTCGAACTCATTCAAGAGATTTACCTCCAATTCGGTTATGGCAAAGAAAAAGGTATCTCAGTAGTTCGCAAAGGCAAATCAGGTGCAGAAGAAATCCAACAAATGATGCGCGATTTCCGTGCTAATCCACCAAAAGAGATTGCAGGTTCAGCAGTTGTTGTAATCAAAGACTATCAAACACTCGTAGAACGCAATGTAGTAACAGGCGAAGAATCTAAACTCGCATTCCCAACTACATCAAACGTATTGCAATACTTCACAGAGGATGGCACAAAAGTGTCAGTTCGCCCTTCAGGTACAGAACCTAAGATTAAATTCTATGTAGAAGTACGAGGCAAAATGCAATCACGTGCCGACTTTGCTCGTTGCGAAGCAGAAGCAACAGCCAAAATCGATGCAGTACGTGCTTCTTTAGGAGTTTGATTTGTAATAAGTAGGGACGCACGGCTCGTGCGTCCGCAATAAAATTATAGCACATATAATAAAATAGAGACGCAATAGTTTGCGTCTCTTTTTTATTTCCAACCCCCTTCAAAACAGCAAGGCTTAAGCAAGCGTTTTGAGACGTTTTATTGTGTTTATATATTGAAATAAGGTGACTAATCCGTTTGGATTAATCACCTTTATTATAAAAATCGCACTGCCATTTGTTGAGAAAAATTCCTATAAAACAGGATTTGAGGGGTTCCAGCTCTTTGTAATCTGCCGACCATCTATTGGTTACAACTCTTAAAGAGAAGCGCAGCCCGCCATTGATAAAGGAAGTTAGCCTCGGTAAAAATAATTAATTGTCGAATTTTCCAATCTCAGGCTGATAGTGCGATGTTATTTTAATTCACAATTTATAATGTATAATTTACGTATTATTATAACATCTGCTTGCGAAGTATTATCAATAATTTTGTTGCAAAGGTAATGCCATTTATTGAATTGTGCAATAGACTTCTGTGTTTTTAACTATTTTTAACAACACTTCTTATTCCTTCGTTTCTTATTGCTGATTGTGTAAGTTGTACAATATCTATTTGCGTTATAACTATCTAACTTATTGATACTTTATGGGATGTGGATAACTTTTTTTACAATTTGTATGTCTTACATATTGTATAAATGAAAAAAAATTATTAACTTTGCATTCCTAAAAAATGTATTGTTTCTTAAGTATAAATTATATGAAAAAAAGTCCATTACAATTAGCTCGTGCAGCATATCAACCTAAACTGCCAGCTTCTCTTCAAAAAGGTGTTGTTTTGACTGAGGGTGAACCTACTGAATCTGTTGCTAATCAGGCTCAAATTCAACAACTTTTCCCTAATACATACGGAATGCCACTTATTAAGTTTGAACAAGGTGAAGATAAAGAATATTCTGCTGTAGGTGTGGGTGTTATCCTCTCTGGTGGTCAAGCGCCTGGTGGTCACAATGTTATTTCTGGTCTTTATGATGGGCTCAAACGTCTTAATCCTAAAAACCGCTTGTTTGGTTTCTTGGGTGGTCCTCAAGGTCTTGTAGATCACAAATATATCGAACTTACTGACGAAATTGTTGATGAATACCGCAATACTGGTGGTTTTGATATCATTGGTTCTGGTCGTACAAAATTGGAGGAGATTTATCAATTCGACCGTGGTATCGAAATCTGTAAAGCTCTTGGTATCAATGCAATCGTAATTATTGGTGGCGATGACTCTAACACTAATGCTTGTGTGTTGGCTGAGTATTATCTCCAAAAAGAGACTGGCATTCAAGTGATTGGTTGCCCTAAAACTATCGATGGCGACTTGAAAAATGAGATGATTGAAACATCTTTTGGTTTCGACACTGCATGTAAAGTCTATTCTGAGCTTATTGGTAACATCCAACGTGACGCCAACTCTGCTAAAAAATATTGGCACTTTATCCGTCTTATGGGTCGTTCTGCTTCGCATATTACGCTTGAATGTGCTCTTCAAACTCAACCTAACATCTGTATCATTTCAGAGGAAGTAGAGGCTAAGAGTATGACTCTTAATCAATTGGTTGATTCTATTGTGAAGGTAGTGGTTAATCGTGCTAATCATGGTCTCAACTTCGGTACTATCCTTATCCCTGAAGGTGTTATTGAATTTGTGCCTGCTATGAAGAAACTCATTGCCGAACTTAATGATATTCTTGCTAATAACACTGAGTTCAACCTTCTTCTTAATTCCGATGAAAAACGTGAGTATGTGCGCTCACGCCTCTCAGAAGAAAGTTGTGGTGTTTATTCTGACCTTCCAGTGGCAATTGCTCGTCAGTTGACTTTAGACCGTGACCCTCATGGCAATGTGCAAGTATCTCGTATCGAGACTGAAAAACTTCTCATCGAAATGTGTGTTACTAAACTTAATCGCCTCAAAGCAGCTGGTACTTACAAAGGTAAGTTCTCTACTGTGAACCACTTCTTTGGATATGAAGGTCGTTGTGCTACACCATCTAACTTCGATGCAGACTACTGTTATTCACTTGGTTATACAGCAGCAGTATTGATTTCGGAAGGCAAAACAGGTTATATGTCAAGTGTGCGTAACCTTACTGCTCCTGCTGAAGAATGGATTGCTGGTGGTGTGCCTTTGACAATGATGATGAATATGGAGCGTCGTCATGGTGAGATGAAACCGGTTATTCAAAAAGCACTTGTTCAACTTGATGGTGAGCCGTTTAAATATTTTGCTGCACATCGTGATGAGTGGGCTACTTCAACAACAAGTTATCTCTATCCTGGTCCAATTCAGTATTATGGTCCTGATTGTGTATGCAACCAACCGACACGAACATTAGCTCTCGAACATCAAAAATAGATAACAGAGTACACAGATTATATATTCAGATAACAATTAGAGACGCAAGCCAATGCGTCTCTTTTTTTATAAAAATTAACTTGAAATCTATTTGTTAATCACAAAATATTTTGTAACTTTGCATGTTTATTATTGTAAATTGCGATAGGTGTAGTACTATTAATTATTAATTGTTAATTCTTAATTTTTAATTAGTGAAGAACTTTCTGACAATCATATTGTTATCTCTCTGTTTGACTTCTTGTGGCGAGTATGTAAGATTGCAAAAATCTACTGATCCAGAGGAGAAGTTTCAAGCAGGTAAAAACTATTTCCAAGAGAAGAAGTACGTCAAAAGTGCTACAATGTTCGAGGAAATAGTACCATATTATCGTGGTACACCACAAGCAGAAGAGGTGCTTTATCTTTTAGCAGAGTCATATATGGGCCAAAAGGACTATTATTCAGCATCAGAATACTATCAAGCATATATTCGTAATTTTCCAAGGGGGACATACTCTCAAGAAGCTCGTTATCAAGTAGCTTATTGCTATTATCTTGACTCACCTGATGCTCGTCTAGATCAAGAGGCTACATACGATGCAATCAATGCACTCAGCGAATTTATAACTCTATTTCCTGAAAATGGTAGAGTGGCAGAATGTCGCAAAATGCTCTTTGAGATGGAAGATAAATTGGCATATAAAGAGTATTTGAATTCAAAACTCTATTACAATTTAGGTCTTTATGGAGGTAATAATTATCGAGCATGTGTTACTACAGCAGAGAATGCTCTTCGAGAATTTCCTGAGACTAAATATCGTGATGATTTGGTATTTATTATCTTAAAAGCCAAATCAAAAGAAGCATCACTCTCTGTAGCTGAAAAGATAAAAGAGCGTTATAGTGAAGTGATAGATGAATACTATCGTTATGCTAATGCTTTTCCTGATGGCAAATATATTAAAGAGGCAAATCGAATATTAAGAGAAGCAAAAAATATAGTAAAATAAATTAAGTTAAAATGTGAAATTTGAAATGTGAAAGTTTTCCGTTCGGCTTAAACTTTTTATCGCTAAAGGCTCAAAGACCTTCGGTTCAACTTTCAACTTTCAATTTTCAACTTTCAAATTAAAATAAATTATGGCAAAAAAAATCACAGCTCCAAACAACACAATCACACGTGATATGAATGCATTGTGTGAACCAGTTGGTAATGTTTATGAAACAGTACGTATAATTGCAAAACGTGCTAATCAAATCAGTGCAGAAGTGAAACAAGAACTCGACAAAAAACTTGCCGATTTTGCTTCATCAGCAGACAACCTTGAAGAAGTGTTTGAAAATCGTGAGCAAATAGAAATTTCACGATACTATGAACAACTTCCAAAACCAACTCTCCGTGCAGCTAAAGAATTTGAAGACGGACAAGTATATTACAAAAACCCATCAAGAGTTTAAAATAATTACTAAAGAGTAATTAGTAAAGAGTAACTTCAAACTCCTAATTATAAAAAATCCACTTTCTGCGTTCCGGTAGAGGTGGATTTTCTTGTCTTATTTATAATTTACGAGTAATTTGCGTTACGTTTTAAACTATTATTTTAACGCTAATTTTATTGCCAAAGGTTAAAGACCGATGGTTATCGTAAATTAACCATAAATAAAAATGTTTAATGGATAATTTGCGAAAATTTGTGTTTGAAAGAGAAAAATAAAAGTAAATGTTATTTGTTATGTATATGAAAAAAACATTATTACTTATAGCTCTGTTTATTTTCACTGAGTTGAGTGCTATAAATGTGATTCCTCATCCCTATGAGTATGATATCAATCCTTTATATAGATATTATTTTACGGATGAGAGTGGGGTGGTTTGTAAGCAGAAGGAATTGCTGTCTATTGCTGAATTGTTTGTGCAAAACATCAAGAAATCGACAGGTTTGGAATTGCCTATAGTGAAACGCAGTAAAAATCCTATTATTCTCAAGATTGATAAGAGGATGAGGAATCGTGAGGGTTATACATTATTTGTATATACAGATGCGGTAGAGGTATTAGGAGGTTCAGAGGCTGGGGTTTATTATGGTTTGCAGACTTTGATGCAAATGCTTCCGCCTGAAATTGAGTCAGATAGTGTTGTTGATGGAGTAGATTGGTCGTTGCCTATAGCTGTGATTGAGGATTTTCCACGATTTAAGTATAGAGGTATGCATGTTGATCCTTGTAGGCATTTTATGCCTTTAGAGCATATTAGAAAGCAGGTGGATTGGATGTCGAAGTTTAAGTTTAATACACTTCATTTTCATTTGACAGACGACCAGTTGTGGACTTTTGAGGTGAAGAAGTATCCACTTTTGACAGAGGTGGGAACTCAAAGGACTAATGTGGATGGCTCGGTATATAAAGGTGGCTATTTCACACAAGAGGAGTTGAAGGATTTGGTTGAGTATGCGGCAGTTAGGGGTGTAACTATTATACCAGAAATAGAGATGCCAGGTCATGCTATGGCAGCTTTGGCGGCTTATCCAGAGTATGGTTGTACGGGAGGACCATACAAAGTGCGCACTACTTGGGGGGTTGAAGAACATTTGTTGTGTGCTGGAAATGACTCTGTTTTTCAGTTTATTGAGGATGTGTTGACTGAGTTGGTTTCTGTTTTTCCGAGTGAATATATACATATAGGGGGAGATGAGTGTCCAACAAGTATTTGGCATGAGTGTCCTAAATGTCAGGCTCGTATGCAGGCAGAGGGGTTGCAGACAGAGATAGAATTGCATGGTTATTTTATTCGTAGGGTGGAGCAGATATTGCATAAATTGGGCAGAAAGATGATAGGTTGGGATGAGATATTGGATGGAGGGGCTTCGGAGACAGCCACAGTGATGTCGTGGAGAGGTGCAAAAGGGGGTATTAAGGCTGCCAATCAAGGCAATCAAGCTATTATGACCCCTTGGGATGTTTGTTATTTTGACCATTATCAGGGTTCTAAATTGTTTGAACCAATGGCACAAAGTGGTTTTCTTCCGCTTGAAAAGGTGTATAATTGGGAGCCAATATCAGATGAAATAGAGGTAGGACAGAGAGATAAAATACTTGGTGGGCAGGCTAATTTGTGGGCAGAGTATATGCCTGATTATAGGCAGGCAGAATATATGATTTATCCTCGATTGTTGGCACTATCGGAGGTGTTGTGGACAACACATTATCGTGATTATAAGAACTTCACAGTGAGGCTTGTAGAGGTACAGAAACGCCTTGATTATGGAGGTATTAATTATCATATACCATTGCCAGAGGGACCTCAAGCGCAGTATGTTGAGTTTTTGGATTCGGTGGAGGTGGAGTTGTCAAATACTCTCTCTTACGACATTTATTATACTCTTGATGATACATACTTAAAAGTAGGGACACGGCATGCCGTGTCCGCAAATAGCGAAGCAGAGAAGGGTAATAATTGTGCATTTTTCGCCAAGGCTCAAGACCGTTGGTTGTGCATTATGAATTGTGCATTATTAAAGGCTTATACTGTGTTTAATGGTAGAAATTCAGATACTATAGAGGTGTATTATAATAAATTGTCAGCTCCACATCCTGGGGCTAAAGGATTATCACAAAATGGATTATATCGTCAAAGAGCGTATGGGTATTTCCATAACACTGATAGTCTTGATTATGTGAAGTTTGATGTTACTGATTTGGTAGATTCGCTTGTTTATGACTATAATGATACATATTTTGAGCCATGGATTGAGGTTTATCAAGGGTATGTGAAGGTGGATTCGACTGATAGTTATTTGATTACTACAGATTTAGAGGAGTTGTGGGTGGATGATATAAGAGTAATAAATAATAATGGAGAGGTTAAGCGTAATCAGACGAAGCGGGCTTTGATGTTGTTGGAGGAGGGTTTTCATAGTATAAAGGCGGTGTATAATAACTGCGTAAATGATGGATTTCCAGCTCATTGGCGTAAGCCAGAGATTAGGATTAAGAGTGTTGATGATGAGGATTTTCGGGTGTTAGGACCAGAGGATTTTTATAGATAACAGATAACAGATAACAGATAGAGATGGTACACATATACCGTCTCTTTTTTGTTTGTTGATGGGGATGTGGTATATGGGGGTCAAGTGATTTTAGATTATAGGAGAGGATATTTGAAGGTTACTTTATAGTATGTTTATAGTATATTTATCATATATTTATAGTATATTTATTATATATTTATAGTATGTTGTAGTTATGACGAGGTGTGGGTGAGATTTTTTTTTTTGATTGAAATACTTGTGTATGTAGAAAATAATTTTTACCTTTGCGGTATAAATACACTGAGTAGCGTTCTCAGGTGGTTTTGTTAAAGCATTTTTGCTTTGTTCTTTCTAATTACGAAATTTGGCGATTTTGAGGTTCAGGAAGAATAAGTTTAAAAATGCCCATTGTTGTATATACAGCGTGGGCTTAACTTATTCGTAGAACCGAGGTCACGCCAAATACCTGTAATTAGCGAGAAAGTTAAGTTCTCGCTTTTTTGTATCTACTTAATTAATACATTTTTATAAAAGTTGCGCCCGACACGTATTTAGGGATTTTGTCATGAAAAAAATTATTTTGTGTGTTATGTCTCTATTGTTTGCCATTGGAGCTTTTGCTCAAACTCAAGAGTTTGGTGTGGTTGTGGGTGGTTTAAATGGTTTGAGTTACAAAAAGATTATGAGTGAGAATTTTGCTATTCAAACTGATTTGGCTGTTGGTTTTCAAAGTACTACTGCGTTAGAGGAATTTACTTATATACGAGGTAAAATAGATATTTTTGATTTTACATTAAATCCTAACTTTTTATATAACAAAGAGTTGTCGCATGGATTATATGCATTTGCGGGTGGTGGTGTGAATCTTGGTTTGGCGCAAGATTTACCAAATGGATTCATTACATTTGGCAAATTTGGTCTAAATGCTATGCTTGGTGCAGGATATAAAATGGATAATGTTCCGTTGTCTTTTTCTTTGGATTTTCGTCCAGGTTATGCCTTGTTACTCAACTATTATTATGAAACTGTGTGGCATATATTCGATTGGCATTTAGCTGCCAGCGTGCGTTATTGTTTTTAATTCACATGTAATTATTAAGAGTTTTATAGGCAGATACTCAAAAATGGGTGTCTGCTTTTTTATGGATATATTTTGTGATAAAAATTTGTTTTTTTTGTAAAAAATTACTACCTTTGTAGTCATGAAAAAAATAGTATTATTGGTATTAATATGTTTTGTGGCAGTGGGTATTATTGCGGCAAAACCTCAGCGTGTAAAAAAACAGAGACAGAAAATGGTGAAAATTGAAACTACTCTTGGCACTATCAAGGTGAAATTGTATGATGAGACTCCGCTTCATCGTGATAATTTTTTTAAATTGGTGAAGGATGAATTTTATGAAGGTGTGTTGTTCCACCGTGTTATTAAAGATTTTATGATTCAGGCTGGTGACCCTGAGTCGAAAACTGCTGATGCAGGGGCTCGTTTAGGAGCTGGTGGATTGGGTTATACTGTGCCTGCTGAGATAGATTTTCCTAAATTATACCACAAAAGGGGGGCTTTGGCTGCTGCTCGTCAAGGGGATATGGTTAATCCTGAGAAGAAATCGAGTAGTTGTCAGTTTTATATTGTGCAAGGTCAGACATTTACTGATGAGCAATTGAATCAGATGGAGATGCGTCTTACTTATCAGTTGCGCATGAAAGAGCCTTTTAAATATAGTGAAGAGCAACGCATTGCGTATAAGACTTTTGGTGGTACGCCTCATTTAGATGGGCAATATACTGTGTTTGGCGAAGTGGTAGAGGGGTTTGATGTGTTGCAGAAAATATCAGAGGTGGAAACTGGTGCTGCTGACCGTCCTAAAGAGGATGTTAAGATTTTGAAGGTGAAGGTTTGTAGGAAATAATTTTTTTATTTCAACATAAGTACATATTTTATTTATGGTTTACAAATTATAATCTGTATTTATAAGTTTATTTGGATAATAGTTTTTTTAAGTACAAAAAAAATATGTACTTATATCAAAAGAGAATTATGTACTTATGTTAAAAAATAGACAATACATGAAACTATTAGAATATAAAGGGGTTAATATTTGTCAGGAGGGCATAGATGTGCTCTCAGATGTGGATTTCTCGCTTGAACAAGGTGAGTTTGTTTATCTTTGTGGTAAAGTGGGTTCGGGTAAGAGTTCTTTGCTTAAGACGCTTTATGCTGAATTGCCTATAAAAGAGGGTGAGGCTCGTATATTTGATTATGATTTGGTGAAGTTGAAGAGGAAGGATATTCCTATGCTTAGAAGAAAAATTGGTATTGTTTTTCAGGATTTTCAGTTGTTGAATGATAGAAGTGTGAGTGATAATCTTGAGTTTGTGTTGCGTGCAACTGGTTGGAAATCAAAGAAGGAGATTGATGATCAGATTGATTTTGTGCTTTCGACTGTTGGTATGGCAAAGAAGGGTTATAAATGGCCACATCAATTATCGGGAGGAGAACAGCAAAGGATTGTGATAGCAAGGGCGTTGCTTAACTCGCCTGAATTGATTATAGCAGATGAACCAACTGGTAATCTTGACCCTCAAACGGGTAGGGAATTGATGGAATTGTTGCATGCTATTTCGCAAAGTGGCACTGCTGTAATCATGGCTACGCATAATATGCAATTTATAGAGGAGTATCCTGCTAAGTGTTATATTTGCGAGGAGGGAAGATTAAAGGAATGTTTTAAATAAAAAAAATCACTTGTCAGAGTTAACTGGCAAGTGATTTGTTTTATTGTAGAAAAAAGCAATATTGATTAGAAGTTTTCGCTTTTCCAGGTTTTTATCTCTCCATTTTCTTCGTAGATGAGATATCCTTTTAGGTTTTTGTTGTTGTTAATCCAGGTTTGTGATTTTTCTAAACCAGCTACCATGCATGCTGTTGCCCAGGCATCAGCGGTTATACAATCGGGGGCTATTATGGTTGCACTTAGTAGATTATGGCGTACTGGATAGCCTGTGTGTGGATTTATTGTATGTGAGTATTTTTTGCCGTTTAGTTCGTAGTAGTTGCGATAGTTGCCACTTGTGGCCATTCCGCAATTGGTTAGTTCAACTATTTCTTGTATTTCTTGATTGACGCACAAGGAGTCTTCTATTGGTTTGTTTATGGCTATATGCCAATTAACGCCTTTTGAGTTGAGTCCTTTTACTACAATTTCTCCGCCTATTTCGATACAGAAATCGCTACAACCATAGGCGGTGAGGGTGTCTGCTACTATATCGCAAGCATAACCTTTGGCTATGGCTCCTGCATCTATGCGTGTTTGTTGATGAGTTTTGTGGATTATGCCATCTTTTAATGTTATTAGTTTGTAGCCTACATATTGACGAATGCTATCTACTTCGTTGTCTGTTACTTGTTCGCGATTTTTGAGTCCAAACCCCCATAAATCTACTAGTGGGGCGATTGTCATATCAAATGCTCCTTCGGTAGAGTTGCTGATGTGTTGTCCTGTTTCCCAAACTGTTAGGAACAGTGAGTCTGGCTGGATGGCTTGATTGTTGTTTATTTTTGATATTGTGCTTTGTGGATTAAACATTGATAGTGAGTTGTTGACGGCTTCGAGGGCATTGTTTATTTGTTGGGCTAAGTCTTTGTTGTCTGGGTTTGTGTATGTTACGCTATATACGGTGCCAAATATGAAACCATCTTGATGTTGGTATTTTTTGTTTTTGGGGGTGTTGTAGCATAGGAAGAATACAGCTAAGGCAAATAGGAATAGTGCTATTAGGTTTTTCTTTTTCATAGTAATGTGTATTAGGATTAACGACTGCAAAGGTACAAAAAAAAGATTAAATTAGGAAACTTTTGTTTGTCTATTTCATATATCGAAAATTTGTTGTAACTTTGTGTGGTAATTGGTATTGAAATTCAAATTGTTTATTATGAATTCGTTTGATAAATTTGATTATAATATGTCTGAAATTCCTTCGCCATGTTATGTGGTTGAGGAGGAATTGTTGCATAAGAATTTGCAGTTAATTAAGTCGGTTAGTGAGCGTTCGGGTGCTGAGATTATTATGGCTTTTAAGGCTTTTGCTATTTGGAAGTTGTTTGATATTACACGTCAGTATATTCCTTATTCGACGGCGAGTTCTTTGTCGGAGGCTAGGTTGGCATTTGAGAAGTTGGGTTCAAAGGCACATACTTTTGCTCCGGTGTATAAGGATAGTGAATTTGAGACTATTGCTCAGTGTTCTTCTCATATTACGTTTAATTCTCTTGCTCAGTTTAATAGGCATAGGGGAGTGGCTGCGAGGTATGGTATTTCTTGTGGTATTAGAATTAATCCTGAATATTCGGATGTGGAGACTGATTTGTATAATCCATGTGCTCCTGGTTCGCGTTTTGGTATTATTCGTGAACAATTGCCTGAAGTGTTGCCTGAGGGTATTGAAGGATTGCATTTTCATACTCTTTGTGAATCAACTTCATACGATTTGGAGAATACGTTGAAGGTGGTTGAAGAGCGGTTCGCTCCATGGTTAGAACAGGTGAAATGGATAAATATGGGTGGTGGTCATTTGATGACGAAGAGGGGTTATGACACGGAGCATCTTATTGAGTTGATAAGGGGTTTTAAAGCTCGTCATCCTCATTTGCATGTGATATTGGAACCTGGTTCGGCTCATGTTTGGAGAACTGGTGTATTGGTGTCGGAAATACAAGATATTGTTGAGAATCATGGTATTAAAACTGCTATTGTGGATGTTTCGTTTGCTTGCCACATGCCTGATTGCTTGGAGATGCCTTATCAACCTTTTATTGTTGGTAGTAAGCAAGTAGAAGATTGTTCGCTTCCTTATACTTATAGAATGGGTGGAAATAGTTGTTTGAGTGGTGATTTTGTTGGGAGTTGGCAGTTTAATCATGAATTGCAGGTGGGTGAACGTATTGTTTTTGAGGATATGAATCATTATACAAATGTGAAAACTAATATGTTTAATGGTATAAGTCATCCTTCGATTGCTTTGAGAAGATTGAATGGTGAGATTGAGATTTTACGTACGTATAGTTATGAGGATTATTTGAATAGGATGTGTTAAATTGTGTGAGTAGTTTGTTTTAGTTCTTGAAAATATGAAAAAAGTATTATTGTTTTTATTGTGCATTTTGAATTTTGCACTATGTATTAATGCTCAAGAGGGTGAAGATAGGGGTTATATTGTGAAGGTGGGTGATGTGGCGCCTGACTTTGAATTGACAATGGATAATGGCAAAACTATTAACCTTAGTGAATTACGTGGTAAGGTGGTTATGCTTCAGTTTACTGCCTCATGGTGTGGTATTTGTCGTAAAGAGATGCCTCATATTGAGAGTGATATTTGGCTTCGTCATAAAGATGATAAAGATTTTGTGTTGGTGGGTATTGATAGAGAGGAGACTGCTGAGAAAGTGGCTTATTTAAAAGAGGTTACAAAGATTACTTATCCTTTGGCATACGATACAACGGGTGATGTTTTCAGATTGTATGCTCATCAGAATGCGGGTATAACGCGTAATGTGCTTGTTGGTAGAGATGGTAAGATAGTTATGCTTACGCGTAAATTTGAAGAGCAAGAGTTTAAGATTTTATGTGCTAAGATTGATGAGTTGTTGAAGTGAGAATATGATTGTTTTCTTGCTTGAGGGTTGCTTGAGCCTTGCTGTTTGAATAATATAAGAAATGGCTACTCATCTTATTGAGTAGCCATTTTTGTTATTAGGATAATGTGTTATTACATTTTATCAGCAACAGCACGGCCAGCACGTAATGCGTCAATGTTGGCATTTACGATAGCTTCGCCTTTACGTCCGAAGTTGCTACGTACTGCATCTTCGAGTTTTTCGATGTCAATACCGAGATATTTAGAAGCAGCACCAAGAACTACCATGTTAGTTCCTTTTGGGTTGTGTACTTCTTTTGCGATAGTATCTGCGTCGAATACGATGCTATGTGGCAATTTGTTGATTTCGGCGATGATAGCCTCTTTTTCAGGGTAGTTAGGGATGTTGATAAATGGATTTTCGTTAGTGATTACCCAACCATCTTTGCTGAGGAATGGGAGGTAACGAAGTGCTTCCATTGGTTCAACTGAAAGGATGATATCGCATTCGCCTTCTGGAATAAGGTCAGAAGCGATAGGTTTGTCGCTGATACGAAGGTGAGATTGTACGTCACCACCACGTTGACTCATACCGTGAGTTTCGGCTTGTTTCATATACCAACCCATGTCGTGGGCAGCTTTTGAGATAATTGCAGCTGAACTTAAGGCACCCATACCACCTACGCCGCAAAGGATAATATCTATTTTCATATTTTTTTAGATTTTTAGTAGTGAGTAGCGAGTAGCGAGATTTACTCGCTTTTGTTCGTTTTTATATTTTAGTATTTTAGATTTTTAGT
>JAZQRP010000122.1:0-12296 GCA_045629685.1 Candidatus Aphodosoma sp.
GGTCCACTTCTCGCTAACCCTAAGAGCTTGCTCCTCGGTGCTGCTGCTCAAATTGGTATCTTCTTGGCATTCTTTGGTGCTCGTCTCCTCGGTTTCGACGCTGCCGAAGCTGCTTCTATCGGTATCATCGGTGGTGCTGACGGTCCTACAGCTATCTTCCTTACATCACAACTTGCTCCTCACCTCCTCGGCCCTATCGCCGTGGCAGCTTACTCTTATATGGCTCTCGTGCCTGTAATTCAACCACCTATTATGCGTCTTTTGACTACAAAAGAAGAACGTATGATTGAGATGAAACAAGTGCGTTCAGTATCTAAAAAAGAGAAAATCGTTTTCCCTATCATGGTGACTATCATTATCTCTTTGCTCCTTCCAGATGCTGCAACTCTTATCGGCTGCTTGATGCTCGGTAACTTGATGAAAGAGTGTGGTGTTGTTGATCGTTTGACTAAAACTGTTCAAAACGAATTGATGAACATCTGTACTATTTTCCTTGGTATTACTGTAGGTGCTACTGCTACTGCAGGCACATTCCTCTCTTGGGGTACTCTCGGTATCTTGGCTATGGGTATCTGCGCATTCGCATTCGGTTCTGCAGGTGGTGTATTGCTTGCTAAGTTCATGAACCTCTTCTTGAAAAACAAAATCAACCCACTTATCGGTTCGGCAGGTGTATCTGCAGTGCCTATGGCTGCTCGTGTTTCTCAAAAAGTTGGTCAAGAAGAAAATCCAACAAACTATTTGTTGATGCACGCTATGGGTCCAAACGTAGCAGGTGTTATCGGTTCTGCTGTTGCAGCTGGTATCCTCCTCAGCATGCTTGGATAATAGCTTAATTATAAAATTAAAAGGTTGTTTCCTTTATGAGACAACCTTTTATTGCCCTATTGTGTAATGGTAGCACAGCAGATTCTGGTTCTGTATGTCTGGGTTCGAGTCCTAGTGGGGCAACAATCAATGCACAATGCACAATGCACAATGCACAATTCATAATTCATAATTATTCGCCTATCGACTCATGGCCATTGATTCATAATCGAATCCCGATATAATTATAATTAAATTTATGAATTTTAATATACCTAACTAAAACCTAAATTGTCAGACTTGTCAGATATTACTGATTTGTCTGACATTTAGTTTTCAAATCTAAACCCTCATCTCTAAACTCTATACTCTAACATGCAGCCATTAGCTGAACGATTGCGACCTCGCAACTTAGATGATTATATTGGTCAATCTCACCTAGTGGGTGAGGGTGCCATTCTCCGTCAAATGATTGAGAGTGGCAATGTGTCGTCGTTCATATTATGGGGTCCTCCTGGTGTTGGAAAAACATCATTGGCCCGTATAATAGCTAATGTGTTAGAACGCCCGTTTTTCACTCTGAGTGCTGTAACTTCGGGGGTTAAAGATGTGCGCGAAGTGATTGAAAAAGCTAAACAATCTACATTCTTCTCTCAGGCTAATCCTATATTATTCATTGATGAGATTCACCGTTTCAGTAAGTCGCAACAGGATTCGTTGCTTGGTGCGGTAGAAAATGGGACTGTAACTCTGATTGGCGCTACAACAGAGAATCCTTCGTTTGAGGTTATCACTCCTCTACTCTCTCGTTGCCAAGTCTATGTGTTGAAGTCGCTCGAGGTGGAAGATATGCGCAAGTTGGTCGAAAGAGCTTTTGCAACGGATGTGGAGTTGAAAAAACGTGAGGTGGAGATGCAAGAAATGGAGGCTCTGTTCCGTTTCTCAGGTGGCGATGCACGCAAGTTGCTCAATATCATTGAAATATTACATAATGCCCAACCAGAGGGCAAACTTATGATAAATAACGATATCGTAACTGCTCGATTACAACAAAACCCTTTGGCGTATGACAAAAATGGAGAATTGCATTACGACATCATCTCGGCTTTCATTAAGAGTATTCGTGGTTCGGACCCTGATGCTGCAATATATTGGTTGGCTAGAATGATTGCTGCTGGAGAAGACCCTAAGTTCATCGCTCGCCGATTGGTTATCTCGGCATCGGAGGACATCGGACTTGCCAACCCTAATGCCCTACTGCTTGCCAATGCTTGTTTTGATACGATACACAAGATTGGTTGGCCCGAAGGCAGAATCCCTCTTGCCGAAGCTACGATATACCTAGCCACTTCTCCTAAAAGCAATTCGGCGTATAATGCTATAAATGATGCGCTGGAATTGGTGGAAAGAACTGGCAATTTGCCTGTGCCACTACATTTACGCAATGCTCCAACTAAGCTATTGAAGGAATTGGATTACGGCAAAGAATACCAGTATGCGCATGATTTTCCAAATCATTTTGTAGCACAACAATATATGCCCGATGCATTGCAAGGAAAGAAATTATGGGAAGCTCAACCGAATGCATCAGAGGCTAAGATGGATGAATTGATGAAAAAATTGTGGGGAAGGGAACATTGATTTTTTGAGAATACACAATGAGAGTGTGTATTGGTGTGGGTAGGGTGAGGGTATGGTGCAGTTATCTCTATCCTATATTTAAATTTTGATATTTTTAGAAATGAACACACACTGAGAGTGTGTATTTAGAAGCATAATTTTCAGCTATATGGAAAAGAGGAAATTCAGAGATACTATAACGATTGTTTCAATATTTGGACTTGCTATTGCTTATATTTTAGTTATTGCAATCAATAATATCATATATGAGGATAGAATATCTCTAAAGTTTATGCTTTATTGCTCGGCATACGGTGCTCCATTTGTTATTATGGCGGGCATGTTTAATCAATATTTGGTTCGCTGGTGTAATAAGCAATCGTGGATGTTGAAACATAGACATTACACGTCAATTATTCAATTGCTGTTTGCTATTTTTATTGCTATATTCTTCACGGTTTTTGCGTTCTTTATGTTTGATCCTATTGAATACAATCACTTTACGGATACATTCAAAGAAACCTATTTTCAAATATCAATAATTGCTGACACTATGGTGAACTGCTTTATATTGATGCTAGCGAAATTTATTGACCAAGCAGAGGTTGTTCATCGTCAAGAGCAACATATTAAAGAAATTGAGTCTGAAATTTTACGCGTAAAATATCAACAATTGAGAGCGCAAGTAAACCCTCATTTTTTGTTCAATTCGCTAAATATTTTGATTTCACTGATAAACTCTAATCCTCATAGAGCAACTGAATTTACGAAACAACTAGCTGCTATTTATAGATATTTGTTATCGAATGATAAACAGGATGTTGTATTATTATCGGAAGAGTTGAAATTTGTACAAAAATATGCTAAAATACTAAATATTAGATATGGCGATGGTATAAAAATTACTATTCCACAAGTTACGGATGTGTCTGTTTTGTCAATGAGAATAATTCCAACTGCAATACAAATATTAATTGAAAATGCTTGTAAACACAATATCATATCAACAACAGATCCGCTGACTATCAATATAAGTATAGATAATAACCAAATAATCGTAATTAATAATTTAGCTCCACGCCCTGTGCCAGCAGATTCTACAGGGTTAGGTCTAAAAGGATTAAAAGAAAAATATAAAATCATAGCTAATAAAGAAATCGAAATAAAAGAAACTGACTCGACATTCGGTGTATCGATACCATTAATGACCCGTCACGAAATAAATTGATTATGAAATACTTAATTATAGAAGACGAACCATTAGCACAAGAAGAATTAGTGCGTATGTTGAAATCATTGGACCCAAACTTTGTACTTTTATCATCAATAGATTCGGTAAAGGAAGCGGTCAATTGGTTCAATAATAATGAGCAACCAGACATAATATTTATGGATATTCACTTGTCTGACAATATCTGTTTTGATATATTTAATAAGGTGGATATTACTGCTCCTATAATCTTTACTACAGCATACGACCAATATGCAATAGAGGCAT
This sequence comes from Candidatus Aphodosoma sp., assembly GCA_045629685.1. Taxonomy (GTDB): domain Bacteria; phylum Bacteroidota; class Bacteroidia; order Bacteroidales; family Paludibacteraceae; genus Aphodosoma. Next base: position 3,926 of record JAZQRP010000122.1, read on the forward strand.
TCAAAACTAATGGCATTGCTTATCTGCTCAAGCCAATTGAAGAAGAGGAACTTATAGATGCATTAAAGAAATTCCGTACACTAACAAATACAAATATTGAGTTGTCAAATATACATACTCAAATACAACAATTATCAACGTTATACACTCAACCTTCAACTCTTACCACATACAAAGAGAGGGTTTTGGCTAAAGTAGGTGATAATTATCAACATGTGATGATGCAGGATGTTGCTTATTTTTATAGCGAAGACCACTATACTTTTGTTGCTACTAAGGATAAACAACGCTATATTATCAATTACACACTTGATACTCTAGTTGAACAATTAAATCCTCAACATTTTTTTCGCATTTCGCGCCAATTTATACTTAATATCAACTCTATTAATACTATATCAAAACATTTTAACGGAAGACTAAAAATAACAGTAAATCCTTCTTTTTCGGAAGATATATATGTATCGCGCAATAGGGTTCAATCTTTTCTTGCGTGGCTAGATGGAGAAATAGTTGCTATTCAGTAAACAAAAAAGACCATTCATCAGAATTTTCTTTTATACGTCATAAATTAGTATTACCTTTGCAACGTAAAAAGTTAGCATTGCTGTGAAGCAACGCAAAATACAACAATTTAGGTTTTAGGTAATAATAAAAGGTTCTACGACGAATAGTCGTGGGACTTTTTTTTATCAAAATATTATCTATATGTTAAAATATTTTTGTATCTTTGCCAAAGAAATAGTAGTAAGTAATAAGTACAAAGTAAAAAGCCCCATACGGCTTCGTCTTTCGACTTACTACTAATAAGACTAAGATGCCAAATATCTCTTTCTACTTACGACTTACTACTTACTACTAATAAACTATGCTTACATTTCCAAATGCAAAAATCAATATAGGCCTAAATATAACAGAAAAAAGACCAGATGGTTATCACAACTTAGAAACTATATTTTACCCTATAGAATTGTGTGATGTTTTAGAATTTGTAGAAGGGAAAGAGACAAAATTCACTTGTAGCGGTTTAAATATAGAGGGAGATTCTGACAATAATCTAATAATGAAAGCATACAGATTATTAAAAGAAGAGTTTGATTTACCTGCAATAAATATATGTTTGCACAAAACTATTCCAATGGGAGCTGGTTTAGGAGGAGGTTCAGCAGATGCTGCATTTATGCTAAAAATGCTTAACGATGAGTTCAATTTAGGTCTTTCAACACAAATATTAGAACAAAAAGCATCTAAGTTAGGTGCAGATTGTGCTTTTTTTATTGAAAATACACCAACCTTAGCTAAAGGAATAGGTAATATATTCGAACCTACATGCATAAATTTAAGCGGATATCACATTGTATTAATAAAACCAGATGTGCATGTTTCAACAGCAGAAGCATACGGAGGATGCAAACCTCAACGATGGAATACCCCACTTGAAGAAGCTATAAAACTACCTATTACAGAATGGAAAAATTGCATATTCAATGATTTTGAAAAAACTGTTTTTGTTGCCCACCCAGAATTAGCTGAAATAAAAAATATTTTATACGACAAAGGGGCTTTATATGCAGCAATGTCGGGTTCTGGTTCAACAATTTACGGAATTTTCGATAAAGAAATAGAACAAAATATAACAACTGATATTAAATCAGATGTTTATTATCTTACTTTGAAATAATTATGACAAATACCTTTGATTTCTATGTATATCCGCGCGAAGCAGATGCTTCTAAACACATATCATTACAGAGCATAGGGGCATTTATACTTGATGCTGCTGGTTTGGCCGCAAAGGCTCGTGGATTTGGAATGGATTATATGCATGCTCATGGTTTAGCATGGGTGACAAGTCGAATTGCCATAGAAATGAAAGAGTATCCCAAAGAATATGAAACTATAAGCATTGAAACATGGGTAGAAGATTGTAGTTCTATATTCTCAACTCGTAATTTCTTGATATATAATAATCAAAAAAAAGTTATAGGTCAAGCCTCTACCCTATGGTCAATGATTGATTTCAAGACTCGCAAGATGGTAGATTTGTTAAAAACAACAAATTTGGCTAACCATGTTGTGACTACACACAATGAATTATTCACAATGAATAAGCCTAAACGCGTTGATTATAAAGGAGAAGGTGAACCAACACACATACACAAAGTGGTTGTTAGCGACATAGACATGAATCAGCATGTTAATTCGATGAAATATTTACAATGGGCAATAGATACATTGTCGCTAGATGAAATAATGAATAAAAAAATTAGCCGATTGAACATTAATTATCTAAGAGAAGCATTATATAATCAAAATATTGCTATATATAGTAAAACAAAAGAAGATAGCAAATGTTTTGAATTGCGTAACGAAACAGAACAAGCTTGTTGTAAAATAGAAATAACATTAGTGTAATGGAAGAAAAAAAGACGGATAAACGACACAATTTTGGACGTCACTGCGAATTCATGGCTCGCACATATCTTGAACAACAAGGCTATCTGATTTTAGAAACTAATTGGCGTAGTGGACATAAAGAAATTGATATAATAGCAAAAGATAAAGAAACACTCGTAATTGTAGAAGTCAAAGCTCGCAAAAACGAAGATTTTATAAATGCAGAAAGCTCGGTTAATGAAAAAAAAATGCACAATTTAATTAGAGCAACACACAATTATATTTTAATAAAAGGACTCGATTGCGAAACAAGATTTGATGTTATCACTTTAATCTTAGATGAAAAAGGAGAATACAAACTAACTCACATAAAAGATGCATTTTTACCAATACTAAATATATAAATAAATCTAATTATCCAACTATTATGAAAAAAGTAATTTTATCTTTTGCTATTGTAGCATTAGTAAGCTTAAGTTTAACATCTTGCGATAAAGATGTTCGTAAATGTTATAAATTCACCTATAAAGTGGAAATAGCAAATACACAAACAGAAATTAGCACATTTGAATGGTGCTCTGCAAATGAAGCAGATGTTAAAAAAGAAACATTAGAAGAGAAATTAAAAGTAAAAGTATCTAGTTCTGTTGCTAAATCACACAAAACAGCGGAAGATTGCATTGCTGCAAATCTTGAAAAATAATTGATTAAAATAAATTTTACTAATTTACTAAACCGATGGGACAATGGTATATAACAGTCATCCTAAATTATGAAAAAACTTTTTTATTCTTTATTTATGTTAGCTATTATGAGCTTAACATTTGTTGCTTGTGAACCAAAAGAACCAAAAGCAGAATCAAATTGTGACTTTTTTACAGCAACTTATGCTCCTGATGAGGATGGTAAAGCTATATATGTACTTGAATTTTCAACAAATGGTCTTGACATTGCTAATGGCACAGGAACCGGTGAATATTTAGTTGTTATGATGTATGGAGAACCTTCAGAAAATGGATTCCCTACACCAAAAACTTATAATTACATTGGTTTTGATGAATTGGCATATATGGAAACATGGGAAGATTGTTTGATGGGTGGTTATCCTATGGATGAATCTTCTATTATAGGAACATTTATGTATGTTATTGAAAATGACACACCTACAGATGTTTTACTTTGTACAGATGGAACTGTAACATTTGAAGGTAATACAACTAAAGGCTCTATGAAAGCTAATCTAGAGTTTGTAAGTGGAATAACTGGCGATATAGTAGAAAAAGAATATATCTATAATGGTGCATTCAACTTTATAGAATCTAAAGAAAATGCACCTATTGCTAAAAGAGTACAACCAATTAAATAATAATAGTATTCAAAAGTACGTTTTCACTAAAAATTAACTTTTAATTTATGTAATAAAAAAACAGGTGTGAATACACCTGTTTTTTTATTATTACAACATATTATCAAAATTTATAAAGAATAGTTACCACTGCATTGTGGCGCATTGTTTTAATATTTGCCAAATGAGTTTGCGATTGTGGATTTTTCACACCATAATAACCATTACCAAGTAATTCAGCTCCTCGTTGGAATGGAGAAAAGGCTTGATTTTGTTGACTATAGGCGTATGTTATATCGATGCCAAAACCATTATAGCGATATCCAAAACCACCTGAAGCATAGAACATACCTTTATCAACAAAGACTTCCATATCAGTACGAGTAGTATTATCAAGCAATGAACGTACTGCATTATCTGCTAAATTTGGAGTGCGATATGCGGCACCAGCACGGAATGAAAATTGCGATGCGATACGGAACTCGGCACCAGCTTTAAGTGTATGAGTCGAAAGGGAATAGCTTTTAATCTCACTATTTTCGTATTGAAATTCAGGTTCTGCAAAAAGATAATCAGACTCTTCTCCCTTAAATTTCATCCCTACATTATAAGTATAAAGATAATCAACATTGATAAGAGCCACTTTGCCTAACACAAAACCAACAGATGCTTGCGCTTTGAGTGGAGAATCAAAACCATAACGACTATTTGACGAAAGTGTTGAATGTTCAGCTACTGGAAAATCTGCAGATGTGCCTTCGCCTATAATTTTCGCATAATAATTATCGGTCAAAGAATACCATGTTGGCGATTGGAATGAAGCTCCGATACGCATCCACGACACAGGACGAGCAATAACACCAACACGAAGATTCCAACCAATACCAGATGTATTGAAATAATTTTTAAGTGTCATACTCGCACCATTATCATACATTTCGCCTGAATTAGACAAAAGTTGATAATCAAGTGTTTGCATGCCAATACCAGCACCTATATAAAGAAAATGTCCAATATTAGCTGCATACGAAAAATTGTATTCATCAATACGACCACTCTCTTCGCCACGATATGCCATGCGATTAGCATTATAGGCATAAGGAGTATAATACATCGAATCAGCACCACCCATAGGGTCCATCAAATATCCTTGATAACCAAGAATCGACATATATGGAGCATAAATATTATCTTCATGAATCTCAGAAGGATAGAAACCTCCACTAAAATCGGCAATCATATTAGACATTGACGATGTACCGCTTGCATCAATAGTTGTTTGACGATGAAAATCCTTCAAACGATTATAAGTAAAACTAAAATTACTTGAAACATAACCATTATCATTACCTGTTTGCAATGAGACAACATAACTCAACTGATTGAAATTAAAGAAAAAGTCGTTTTGTTTAACTGCATTGGTAGGTGATGTAGAAAGAGTAACCGAAGGAGTTGCATTAAGCGTAAAACTCAACTCTGACGAACGATAGATACCAAGTGTAGCAGGATTGTCAAGCACAGCTGATGGATCACCACCAAGAGCACCCATAGAGCCAGCCATTGACATATAGCGAGCAGTACCCATAATATCGGTATTCGCCATACGCGAAGCATCAATCAAACCTTGTGAAAATGCACAATGCACAATGCACAATGCGCAAATTGAGAATATTAGTCGTTTCATAGTTATTTTTTTTGATAGCTACTATAGCAAATAAAACTACTATAGAAGATAATAAATATGTTATCTATAATCTGTTATCTGTAATCTGTACTCTGTAATCTATCATCTGCGTCGTGTTGAAGATGAACTTGAACCACCCGAACGACCGCCACTGCTACTACCACCACTAAAACCACCTGACGAACGTGTTGATGACGAAGATGGACGATAAGTAGATGTTGTACGTGATGAAGACGAAGTGCGCGTTGAAGACGAACTGCTTCTTCCTGTTGATGTTGAACGACTAGTTGAAGTTGACGTCGTTGTATTTACTGATGTAGAACGAGAAGTTGAGGTCGCAGAAGACGACATTTCACGTGCTGTAGTTGGACGTGCAGGCAATGCCGATGTAGTTGTTTTACGACGTTGAGTATTAGCTGATGTAGCTGAAGTTGTTCTATTACTTGAAGTTGATGCACCACGAACATTTGATGTAGAGACACTTCTATCATTAGCACGACGCACAGCAGATGATGTTGATGTAGCTGCTCTATTTGAAGCCGCAACATTTGATGCCAAACGAGAAGAACTATTTACATTACGACGATCATTTTCGTTTCCTCTATTATAATCGCTCCAATCTGGTTTCGAATGATGCGAACCATTGCCATAATGAGGATAATAACCATGATGATGGTGGTGATGGTGATGATGATGATAATAACCACAATAAGGATCGTAATAACCTGCATAGCCCCAATATGGAGTATAGAATGGGTCGTACCATGGATTGTAGAATCCATAGAAATATGGGTCGTAATACCCTACCGACCAACCATAACCACCATAATAAGAACCATACCAACCATACATACTACGATTCCAATAGTAGCTTGATGCATACGGACTATAAGAGTAAGGATTGTTCCAGTAAGCATTGCTCCAATCCATATATGGATAGTTGTAGTTTTCAGTTATCTCGATGTTATTGCCATCTACATCAACAACATATTGCCCGTCAGTAAGAACAAATATATTGGTAGTGTAATTAGAATCAGCAATATGAGCTAAACGTTGTTGAGTTGAATCCTCAGTGCGATGGAACATATTGATACGCGCAGTGTATGACATTCCATCATCAGAATAGCCCACCTCAGCAGTAGGAGCAACTTTTTCTTCTACCACCACTTTCGGAGTTTCAACAACCACAGGTTTAATATCTTTTTTCGGATTGAAATAGATATCATCATAATCGTAACGTTGTGCTAATGCACTACTAACAATGCAAAATGCACAAATATATAACATTAATCGTTTCATAATTACATCCTCCTTTGTTTTTTTAGACCCACATTATATATAATAGTTTAAAACAATTGAAATATAAAATATATTGCGAATGATACACACATAATCAATTTTATGCCGATACTGAGCATAGTGCCCACAAAAGTGGCAAGACCGCTGCGAAGAGCTTTATCTCCAGATGCACCACCTACTATTTCGCCAATGATTGCACCAAGAAGTGTACCAAGAATCATACCAACAGGGGTAAATATGATACCAAGCACCATACCTATGATGCTACCATTGATGCCAGCTTTCGAACCTCCAACCTTTTTAGTTGTCCAAATAGGTAGATAGTAGTCAAGTATCGTCACCGCCAAAGTAGCCACACCCCATCCTACAAGGAATGAAGTAGAGAACTGCACTTTATCAGTGAATTGCAACAACAATAGTCCCACATAGCCCAATGGCGGACCAGGCAATGCAGGCACTACTGCGCCAATAATCCCCACAATAATCAACACCGCCGAAAGAATGAATAAGAAAATTTCCATAAATCAAATTTTTAGTTTTAACAGAAGTACAAATTTTTCGTCGCTTACTTACGAAATATAGAGCACTTTTACAATTAAGAACGGACAAATACTTCTTTAAAGTACAGACCTTGTTATTCTATTAAAATCCAAAACTTGTACTTAAAAAAAGAGATTCTCCCCACAAGACAAAAGAAACCTCGCTATAACATAATCAACCAACCTCAAAGATTTTTGTACTTATGTTAAAAACAAATATCTAAACTTTTTGGTATTTGTAGCCGAGTCGATAGAGTTCGCAACTTGCACCGATGCGGAACATCACTTTCGTAGTGCGAGCAAAGACGTGGAATGCCATTTCGCTTTGAGGCTCAATCTCCTCGTGACGAATTTGTGCCAATGCAGTTTGCGAGAGTGAGCGCATGAGGTTTTCGAAACCTTGAGCAGTTTTGCTATCGAGCAAATAACCCATCACGCCTTCGATGATATACTCGTCCATCTCGTCGAAACCACGAGGGTCGCGCAACGAAGCATATACATCTTCGCGACGAAGCACCTCCTCCCAATCCTTATCCCAAAGATGAGCAAGAGCCATGCCAATATAACCAGCCCATGCAATAGCCACAGTTGGATATTGAGCAATTTCGGGCACTGCATCCACCATGTATTGTGGAGCAATCTTGTGCCACATATCTTCTAAATCCTCAGTATGATAGAGTTGCTCAGCTCCACAACGCAAATCGTGAGCCTGACGGAGCAGTTTTTGAGTCAACTCCTCTTCGTATTTTTGTAAATATTCTTTATCTATTTCCATTTTGAGTTTATCGTTTATTATTTCAACATAAGTACATAATTAATTTATAGGCTTACAAATTATAGTCTGTATTTATGACTATATTAGGATAACTACTTTTTTTTAAGTACAAGTCTTGCTATTAACGGACGCACGACCGTGCGTCCCTACAATACGATTTATGATATGTACTTGAAAAACTTATCCACCCCACTTTTATCGTTCAAACACAAATAAATTAATTGTCCTGAACAATAATTCTGTACTTCTGTTAAAAAAACAACAAAATATTACCCTCTCATACGGGCAATGTATTTGCCGATGATGTCGAATTCGAGGTTTACGATTGTGCC
>JAZQRP010000123.1:0-4795 GCA_045629685.1 Candidatus Aphodosoma sp.
TCACCTTTCTCACGGTTCTCCTGTGAACATGTCAGGTATCAACTACAAAGCTCTCGAATATAGTGTAAAAGAAGAAGATGGTCGCGTTGACTATGACCAACTCGAACGTGTTGCTCGCGAAAACAAACCAAAACTTATCGTTGCTGGTGCTTCAGCTTACTCTCGCGAATGGGATTATGCTCGTATCCGTAAAGTAGCTGACGAAATCGGCGCTATCTTCATGGTCGATATGGCTCACCCTGCAGGTCTTATCGCTGCTGGTCTCCTCGAAAACCCAGTTAAACACGCTCACATCGTTACTTCTACTACTCACAAAACTCTCCGTGGCCCACGTGGTGGTATCATCTTGATGGGTAAAGACTTCCCTAACCCATGGGGCAAAACTACTCCTAAAGGCGAAGTGAAAATGATGTCTGCTTTGTTGGATTCAGCTGTATTCCCAGGCGTACAAGGTGGTCCACTTGAACACGTTATCGCTGCTAAAGCTGTTGCATTCGGTGAAGCTCTTCAACCTGAATTTAAAGAATATCAACTCCAAGTGAAGAAAAATGCTGCTGCTCTTGCTGAAGCATTTATGGCTAAAGGTTATAAAATCGTTTCTGGCGGTACTGATAACCACTCTATGCTTGTTGACCTTCGCACTAAATTCCCTGAATTGACAGGTAAAGTGGCTGAAAAAGCACTCGTTGCTGCCGATATCACTACTAACAAAAACATGGTGCCATTCGATTCTCGTAGCCCATTCCAAACTTCAGGTCTTCGTTTCGGTACTCCTGCTATCACTACTCGTGGTGTGAAAGAAGATGTTATGCCAATCATCGTTGATCTTATCGACCGCGTACTCAACGCTCCTGAAGACGAAGCTGTTATCGCAGCTGTTCGTAAAGAGGTGAACGAAATGATGGTTAAATACCCATTGTTTGCGTGGTAATTTAAATAAGCAATAGGTACTAAGTCGTAAGTAGAAAGATTTTGGTTTGTAAGAATCTAAAGTCTTACTTCTTACGACTTTTTACTTTGTACTAAAAATATGGAAATAGTTAAAGAATTGATTGAAGAGGTTGATACTATTGTGTTTTATGGTGTCAATAATGTGAATATTCGTTTGATTAAGGATTTGAGTCCGAAGGTGAAGATTGTGGCGCGTGGACGTATGATGAAACTTTCGGGTGAAGATGAGGCTGAGGTGGAGAATCTTGGCAATATTATTGATAAATTGATGATGCAGGCAGCCAAGACAAATGTTTTGACTGAAGAGACTGTGTTGGAGATGATTAAAGGTAATGAGATACCTGAAGTGAAAACAGATAATCTTATACTCCATGGTGTTGGAGGTAAAGAGGTGCGTGCACGCACAGCCAATCAGCGTTTGCTTGTTGAAGAGTATAAGAAAAACGACCTGCTATTTGCTATAGGACCAGCAGGTTCTGGTAAAACATATACTGCTATAGCCCTTGCTGTTAGAGCATTGAAAAATAAGGAAGTAAAGAAAATCATACTTAGCCGCCCTGCCGTGGAAGCAGGCGAAAAATTAGGATTCTTGCCTGGCGATATGAAAGACAAGATTGACCCATATCTTCAACCGCTTTATGATGCGTTGGAAGATATGATTCCGCCTGCTAAATTAGCTGAGTATATGACTAATAAAACTATACAAATTGCGCCACTTGCATTTATGCGTGGACGTACATTGAGCGATGCCATCATTATTCTTGACGAGGCGCAAAATACATCAGTTCAGCAAATTAAGATGTTCCTCACTCGTATGGGATTGGGTTCGAAGATGATTATTACGGGTGATATGACACAAATCGACCTCCCGCCTCAACAAAAGTCTGGGTTGAAAGATGCCATGGAGGTGTTGAAAGATATTAAAGGCATTGGATTTGTGCATTTTAATCAAAAAGATATTGTGCGTCACAAACTCGTACAACGCATCGTTGATGCATATAATAAGCATTAGTAATAAACTCTTAACTGATATGAAAAGATCTACTTTTGGTTCTAAATTTGGTATGCTTGCAGCCGCAGTAGGTTCGGCTGTGGGTTTGGGTAATATTTGGAAATTTCCCTATCTTGCAGGGGAAAATGGTGGTGGTGCTTTCATCATTGTCTATCTGTTGTGCGTACTATTCTTAGGTGTGCCTGCGTTGTTGTCGGAATTGTCGCTTGGTTATATTGGTCGTAGCAATGGTATCGGTGCGATGCGCAATATTACAGGCAATAATCGTTGGAGCATTATCGGTATATTGGGTTTCTTGGGTTCGTTTGTTATTCTTGGATTCTATTTCGTAGTGGCAGGGTGGAGTCTAGAGTTTGTATATCAGTCTGTTATGGGTTCGTTTATGGGACAATCAGGCGAGGTGATCACTCAGAATTTCGATACTTTTCGTTTTGATACTTGGCGTCCATATTTGTGGATTGTTGTGTTTATAGCTCTTACGGCGGGAGTGTTGTATGCAGGAGTAGAGAAGGGTATAGAAAAATGGAGTAAAGTGCTGATGCCTATGTTGTTTGTGATTGTAGCTTATCTCTGTGTTTATGCTATATTTTTGCCAAATTCGGGAGAGGGATATAAATTCTATTTTGATTTCGACTTTTCTAAAATCAATGCGAATGTGGTTGTTGCAGCTTTAGGGCAAGCATTCTTCTCGTTGAGTTTGGGTATGGGGGCAATGATGATTTATGGTTCGTATATTGAGAAAGGTACGAATTTAGCTAAGACCTCAATACAGATAGCTTCGCTGGATACATTGGTGGCAGTATTGGCTGGTTTGGTGGTATTCCCTGCCGTGTTCTCTTATGGTATCGACCCTGCAGCAGGACCTCAGTTGGTATTCATAACATTGCCAACCGTATTTGCGCAGATGACAGGTGGTTATATTTTCTCGATTTGTTTCTTCTTGTTGTTAGCAGTGGCGGCATTGACATCGACTATTTCTATTCTCGAAGTGCAAATTGCTACTGTAGCAGAAGAGTTTAAGATGAATCGTAAATTGTCGTTAGTATTGATGTCGGTGATTATGTTGGTGGTTTGCTGTATGTGTTCTTATTCTTTGATACCAATGGAAGGCGGTAACGAATTGGTTTTCTTTGGTGTGTCTTTGTTTGATATTTGCGATATGTTTACTTCATATATCATCTTGCCATTGGGTGGTTTGTTGATTATGTTATTCTTAGGATGGTTTTATAAGAAAGCGGATTTACACTATATTTTGGTAGTAGAGACAAAATGTAGCGAGGGATTATTTAAGGTGTATTATTTCTTCTTGCGATTTATTGCACCGCTTTTGTTGTTGGCAGTATTCTTGCAACAGCTTGGGGCGTTTTGACAAGGAATAAGGAATAAGGAAAAGAAGGGCCATGGCTCTTCTTTTTTTGTTTGTTATTATGTGCTTTGTAGGTAGTTTTATAGTATGTTTATAGTATATTTATTGTATATTTATTATATGTTGTAAGTTTTTGTTTGTTTAAGGTGTGTATTTATTTGTGTATATTGAAAAAAAATAGTATCTTTGTAGATTGAATAGTTGTATATATTAAAACCTATTTTGATTATGGAAAATAGTTACCCAAAAGTTGCCATAATGGGAGGCGGTTCGTTTGCTACTGCGATTGCCAAGATTGTGATGGAGAATGTGCCCAATATTATTTGGTATATGCGTCGCGACGATCAAATAGCTGAGTTTAAGCGAGTAGGACATAATCCTTCGTATCTTTCGGCTGTCTCTTTCGATTTAGATAGAATTAAATTTACAAGTAAAATAAATGTTGCCGTAGCTGAAGCGGATATTCTGTTTTTTGCTACGCCGTCACCATTTTTGAAGTCGCACTTAAAGAAATTGCGTCGTAGAATCGATAGTAAAATCATTGTTACTGCAATCAAGGGTATCGTACCTGACGAAAATCTTGTGATTTCGGATTATTTCAACAAGTTTTATGGTGTGCCAGCTGAGCACGTTGTAGCGTTGAGTGGTCCGTGTCATGCAGAAGAGATTGCGTTGGAGCGTACATCTTATCTTACAATTGCTTGTCCCGACAGAGAGGTTGGACGTATGATTTCGTCTATCGTAGGTGGCGACTATTTGCGCACTTCGTTGAGCGAAGATATGTATGGCGTAGAGTATGGGGCTGTGCTTAAGAATGTTTATGCGATTGCGGCTGGTATTTGTCATGGTCTTAAATATGGCGATAACTTCCAAGCTGTATTGGTGTCAAACTCAATTCAAGAGATGAATCGTTTCTGTAATGCTGTGCATCCGTTCCACCGTAATGTGCAAGAGAGTGTCTATTTGGGCGATTTGTTGGTAACAGCATATTCTAAATTCTCTCGTAACCGAACTTTTGGTTCGATGATTGGTAAAGGCTATTCGGTGAAAACTGCTCAAATGGAGATGGAGATGATTGCTGAGGGTTATTATGGCACTAAATGTATTCACGAAATCAATGAGAAATATCAAGTGAATATGCCTATTCTCGAGGCTGTTTATGCCATTTTGTATCAACGTCGTTCGCCATCTATTGTAATGAAAGAACTTATAAAACAATTAATGTAAAACAAGTTGAAAGTTGAAATTTGAAAGTTGAAATTTGATATTGATATATTTTGCATTGCTTTGACTTTCACATTTCACATTTCACATTTCAAATTATAAAAATATGATTAAATTTAATGCAAATAAAGCGTACGGCTTCATCAATGAAGAAGCTGTAAAAGGTTATAAACAAGCTGTGGCTGAGGCTCAAGAGGCTTTGCACAATGGCACAGGCAAAGGTAACGATTTTCTCGGTTGGC
>JAZQRP010000124.1:0-2806 GCA_045629685.1 Candidatus Aphodosoma sp.
AATCAATTGTCTTATGCACACTCTGTGGAATATGCTAAACAAGGTGATTTTGTGATTGATCGCAAGTACACGATTGAGGTCGGAGGAGCTAGCAAAGATGGCAAACAAATCGCTAATGCTGATAACGCATTTATTGCAGCAGATGATATTGAATATGCTTTAGGTAATAAAATTCCGCTTTGGTTGTTTGGCTTCTTGTATTGATTTGGATTGATAACTATAAACCTTCGGCATAATCTTCGGCACAAAGAAAAAATATACAAAAAAATCACTCAAGCGGGAGGCGTTGATAATCAACACCTTCCGCTTGCTTTAAGTACCTTGTTACAACAAAATTCACAAATCTTCGGCACAAAACTACTTCCGCGCTGAAGATTTTTGCTGCATTATTATAGAAGCGCATCATAAAAGCCACAAAAAGCCCAGAGATCTCCCACATATCTCCTATCGTGGTCGCCTAACTTGCAGCACGCCTATTCCCCAAAAATGAAGAAGTGACTTTTTATACAAATCACACCAATAAATCATCATTTCACACACCATAACTTGCATATCTGCAATTTTTTCTGTACCTTTGCAGTCGAATACTGCAAATAAAAACATTAGCATCAGTTTCTATGGCTATCAACGAGGCACATATAAAAGAGTTGCTCAAAAATGGTGAGCGTATAACATTGGAATGCAAAGCTGCAGAAAAAGGTCTTCCTAAATCTCTTTGGGAGACATATTCTGCATTTGCAAACACCTATGGTGGTACTATTCTTTTAGGTGTAGAGGAGCACAAAGAAGAAATAGACCCACAAAAGCGCTATACTGTTACAAACATCAGTAATCCACAGAAACTAATTACAGATTTCTGGAATTTGATTAATGACCCTAAAAAAGTCAATGTCAATATATTGGTGGATGAAGATGTACAAATCATCAATGTGGATGGGCAAGAAATTATAGCAATTCATGTACCACAAGCTGCATACAATGTGCGACCTGTTTTCGTTAATGACAACTTGCAACGAGGAGTCTATAAGCGTAACCACGAGGGAGATTATCATTGCACCGAACAAGAAATCAAGCTAATGTTGCGTGATGCTAACGAGGCTGGCAACGATCGTATTATCCTTGAACACTATACAATGGATGATATTGACACGCCCACCTTGGAGCGTTATCGCCAATTATTCAAAATTGACCATCCAGAACATGTGTGGAACGAATTGGACAACCAAGAGTTCTTGAAGCAATTAGGCGGATATGGTGTCGATAGAAATACTGGAGTTGAAGGTCTTACAATGGCAGGTTTGCTTATGTTTGGTAAAGGACTGCCTGTTCGTGAAAGATTTGATAACTTGCGCATGGACTATATCGATAAATCCAACCTGATAGGAGAGCAACGCTATAGTGACCGACTGACATATGATGGTACATGGGAGAATAATCTATTCAATTTCATTCGTATTGTGTTGCCTCGTTTGACAAAAGACCTGCCACGACCTTTTGCTATGGATGGTGTGGAAAGAAAAGATGACACCCCACAACACAAAGCTATTCGTGAGGCGATGACCAATGCCATTATTCATGCAGATTTTATGCTGAATGGTATCCTCAAAATAGAAAAGACGGACGATACATTTGTATTTACCAACCCTGGATTGCTTAAACTGCCGATAGAACAAATCTATGCAGGTGGCGAAAGCAAAGCACGCAACCAACGCATACAAAATATGCTGCGCATGATTGGTTATGGTGAGAATATTGGTTCTGGTTTCCCTCTTATCTTGAGTGCATGGAACGAAAAGCATTGGATTAAACCCGAACTGATTGAGCAAACCGAATTAATGCAAGTCAAATTGGTTCTGCATATACTCAATGAAGGTGACACTCAAGGTGTCCCTCAAGATGTCCCTCAAGATGTCCCTCAAACAATAATCGAACTCATTTATAATAATCCAAATATAACAAGAGAGGATATTGCCAAACAAATAGGAGTAAGTACAAAGACAATTGGACGCTATCTAAAAAAACTGGAGAATAAGGTTAAATTTGTTGGCAGCGGTTATAGTGGTCATTGGGAAATTATACAAAAGTAACTTATCATCTTCTACTATTTCACCAATCAATTTCGGCACAATCTTCGGCACGCGAAAACTTTTTTCAAAAAAATACAACCATGCGGAAGTGGTTATAATACAGCCACTTCTGCATGCTTTATATGCCACATTCCACTCAAAAATCTGCAACCTTCGGCACAAAATCCCTTCCGCGCCGAAGATTTTTGCAGCATTATTATAGAAACACATTTATAGAAAGCCACCAAAAGCTCATAGATATCCCACAGATCTCCTATGGTGCTCCCGAAACTTGCAGCACGCCTATTCTGTCAAAATACCAACAATTAAATGACGGCTTGAAAATGCGACAAAAGTACGGGTTTATGCAAAAACATTTGCATATATCAAGGATTTTCACTACCTTTGCAGGCTAATTAACGGAAATATAGAATAAGGGATCAAAGATATATGCGTATACACTTTATAGCAATAGGCGGTGCCGCCATGCACAATCTGGCCATGGCAGTGGCTACCAAAGTAGGATATGTGGTGACAGGGTCGGATGACGAGATCTTTGACCCTGCGCGCACACATCTGCAAGAGGCAGGTCTGCTGCCCGAGGAGATGGGCTGGCATCCTGAGAAAATAACCAGCGACATTGATGCTATTATTTTAGGTATGCACGCGCGCGAGGATAACCCTGAGTTGGTTCGCGCACGCGAACTCGGAATTAAGATATACTCTTTCCCTGAGTATCT
>JAZQRP010000125.1:0-4431 GCA_045629685.1 Candidatus Aphodosoma sp.
TTCGAAAAGTGGAGTTGGAAGACCTGAAGCTGCACTGATGTAAGTGATAGTATCGAATTGGAATTTAGTTCCGTTTGAGAAAGGAATCACTACAAGGTCAGCGATTTGTTCTTGTGTATAGTCGTTTGCGAGAAGAGTTTCATAAACGCTTACATAAGTTGTATCACGACGGAAATTTTCGAGACCATTAGCGATAATTTCTTTTTTATTGCCTTTCTTGATGATAGCGAGGGCTTTTTTCTCAGTAAGACCATTTTTGAGTTGGTCGTCAGTAAGAGTACCTTCTTTGAGGACTACAGGGAGTTTACCTTCGAGGATGAAGTGAACCAATGTGTCTGCGTTAGGGCAGAAGTGGTCGTTTTGTTTTTGATACTCGATTTGTACTTTACGGATGTCAACAAGTTTTTTGATAATTTGTTGTTCGCGTTTAGCTTGTTCTTGTTCGAATTCGATTGGAACAGTGATACTTGTTACGCAAAGGTAAGTCATTGCACAGATGGCAACTACTAAGAGAGTACGGAATGCTAGTTTCATTTTTTTTGATTATTTTGTTATTATTTTATTTGTTATTTTTAATATCGTGCAAATTTACAAAAAATAATTGAAATGTGTGTGTTATTTTCAAGTTTTTTTTGTAATTAACTTTATTTTAATTCTGCTATGCCTTGACGGATGATTTCGAAGTCGGGGGTTGTGCAGTCAACTACGGTAGATACTTCAGTGTTTCCAATGCCTCCATTGATGACGAGATCGACTAATGAACCATATTTTTCTTCTATTAGTTCGGGGTCGGTTTCGTATTCAACTTCGGTGTTCATATCTCGGAATGAAGTTGTAAGTATTGGATTACCAAGGTTTTCGACGATTGTGCGTACAATGTTGCGGTCGGGAATGCGAATACCTACAGTTTTGCGTTCTTTGATTAAGCGAGGTAGTTTGTTATTTCCGTTTAGAATAAAAGTGAATGCACCTGGAGTGTTTTGGCGAATGAGTTTGAAGGTGTCATTATCCATTTTGGTGTATTCGCTGATGTCGCTTAATGAAGAACACATGACAGAAAATTGCGCTTTGTGAGGGTCGATGCCTTTGATTTTGCATATTTTTTCGACTGCACGAGTTTGAAAAATATCGCAACCGAGGGCATATACCGTGTCGGTAGGGTAAACAATTACTCCACCATTGCGCAAAACCTCTACTATTTTGTTGATAGTATTTTGGTTAGGGTTTTCGTCGTAGAGTTTAATCATATTTATTAAAAAGACAGAAGAACAAAATAACATAAAAATTTATTATTTTTGTTTTTATGTTATTCTGTCTTTAATTTTTTATTTGAATTGTTCGAGGAAACGGACATCGTTTTCAGAGAACATACGGAGGTCTTTAACTTGGTATTTGAGGTTAGTGATGCGTTCGACACCCATACCGAATGCGTAACCGCTATATACTTTAGAGTCGATGCCACAGGCTTCGAGCACGTTAGGGTCGGTCATACCACAACCGAGAATTTCTACCCAACCAGTGTGTTTGCAGAATGGGCAACCTTTACCACCGCAGATGTTGCAAGAGATATCCATTTCGGCAGATGGCTCTGTGAATGGGAAGTATGATGGACGGAGACGGATTTTTGTATCTTCGCCGAACATTTCGCGTGCGAAGTAGAGGAGGGCTTGTTTGAGGTCGGCAAAAGATACGTTTTTATCTACATAAAGACCTTCTACTTGGTGGAAGAAGCAGTGAGCACGATATGAGATTGCTTCGTTGCGATATACGCGTCCAGGAGCGAGGATGCGGATAGGTGGTTGTTGTTTAGTCATCACGCGAGTTTCTATACTTGATGTGTGAGTACGAAGCAAAATGTCAGGGTGTTGTTCAATAAAGAATGTATCTTGCATATCGCGAGCAGGGTGCTCAGGTGGGAAGTTGAGTGACTCAAATACGTGCCAATCGTCTTCGATTTCAGGACCTTCAGCTACAGTAAAACCGATGCGTGAGAATATTTCGATGATTTCGTTTTTGACGAGAGAGAGAGGGTGGCGAGTGCCGAGAGCGATAGGTTCGGCAGTACGTGTGAGGTCGAGTTTGTCAGCCTCTTGGCGTTGAGCTTCGAGGGCAGCTTTGAGCTCGTTAAGACGATTTTGAGCTGTGTCGCGAAGGTGATTGAGGAGTTGACCTATTTCACGTTTTTGATCGTTAGGCACTTCGCGGAATTGGTTGAAAAGTTCAGAGATTTCGCCTTTTTTACTGAGATATTTAATACGTATAGCTTCTAATTCTTCAGGAGAATTAGCATTCCATGAATTTACTACTTGGTGTAGTTGTTCAATTTTTTGTTTCATTTATTTTAGACCTTATTTTTATATTTTCAAAAAACTTTGCAAATTTACGAAAAATAATTTAAATAATGTTATTTTGTTATGAAAAATTTATGTTGTATTAATGGTGTTTTTGGTTTGTGAGATGTTTTTTGATGGTTAGTGTTTTAAGTTTGGACTATATTGTCTTTTATTTACCTTTATATTTTGTGAAGTTTTGGGTGTTATAGAGGTTGTGCTTGATATTTTGTGGAGATTGCTTTATTATATATTTATAGTATATTTATCATATATTTATACTATATTTATAGTATATTTATACTATGTTGTAGATTGCTTGAGATTATGGGATTGATAGGGTAGTTTTGACTTTGTATATGTGCGGATG
Organism: Candidatus Aphodosoma sp.; assembly: GCA_045629685.1. GTDB lineage: Bacteria > Bacteroidota > Bacteroidia > Bacteroidales > Paludibacteraceae > Aphodosoma. Next base: position 2,701 of record JAZQRP010000125.1, read on the forward strand.
CAGTAAGTTGCAATTCTGTAAAAAAGGCTGTGTCAAATTTTGTTTTGACACAGCCTTTGGGTTATTTGTTGATTTTTTGTAGTTCGTTTATAGCATTGATGTTGTAGATGCCACCTATCATTGCGATTCCGCCAAAATTTAGTTTTTTGAAATATGGTATCATATTGAGTGTGATGCCTCCTAATGCTATCACTTTGCTGTCAATTATGCCTTGGGTTGAGGCTTTTAGTAATTCTTCGTTGGTGAAGTTTGATTTGTAGCCAATTTTGGAAATGCTATCGAAAATGGGACTTAGGAATAGATAGTTGTATTCGTTTTTGTACTTTTCGATTTCCTCAAACGAGTGGCATGAGCGAGTTTTGAATCCGTTGTAGCCATCGGGCAGAGAGGTAATGTTTTTGTTGATGTGAATGCCTTTGAGCGAAAATTCGGTGTATAATTCGGGATAGTCGTGAATTATGATTTTGGCTCGTTCGGCGTCGGTCAGTTTGGTTAATAACTGACGGCATTCGTTGATGGTGGCCTCAGGTTTGCGGAGGTGAATAGAGTGGATGCCCATTTTCAGCAGATTGCTGATTAAATAGGCATCTTCGTCTATCATTTTAGGTACTGTGATGGCAATGATTTTCATTTTTTATGAATTTTATAGTATATGGATATACGGAGATTTTATTACATACCCCTCCGTCCTACGGACACCTCCCCTAACTTAGGGGAGGATTTTTATAAATTTACTCTTTTTGTCAAAATTTGCTTCTTTGCTATGCAAAGTCGCTCTACGGATGACACGGATTGTTATTCTGAGATAGCATTGATAATGAGGTCAGCCACTTTTTTGCCAGAGAGGAGCATACCACCGAAGATAGGACCCATACGAGGGGTGCCACTTACGGCAGAGGCAGCCATACCACAGACATAGAGTCCTGGATAGATTTCTTTAGTGCCGTTGACAACCTCTTCTTCGCCAGCAACTACGTCGAGAGAGCGTTCGCCGATGACCTCGCCTGTGTCGGTAGCAAGGCGGATGCCATTTTTGCGAGCTACTGTGCAACACATTTCGCTATCGTGGCCAGTGCCATCGATTACGCATTTAGCCATGATGTTGAGTGGGTCGACGTGCATACCCTCGCGCAATACAGGAGTCCAATTGACAACAACACCACTAACTACATTGTCCTTAAAGATAACATCTTCGACCGAATAGCAGTTGAAAATAGTAGCTCCGGCATGCACGGCTTTGTATAGTAGAGCAGCTGTGCTTTCGACAGAGTCCATCACATAGAGGTGGTCGTTGTATTGCTCGTAGTTGATATCAAACTCTTTGATAATGTGTAGAGCTTCTTCTTGCACAACGATTTGGTTGAACATCATAGCGCCACCCCACATACCACCGCCAGGAGAGAGTTTGCGGTCGAATTGAGCAACTTTTAGACCTGCTTTAGCGAGATAATAGGCTGCAACGATGCCCGAAGGACCACCACCGACGATAGCAACGTCGAGGTCTAAGTTCTTTTCTAATTTACTGAAATAGGTACTGATAATACCATGAGATACATTTTTTTCAATCATAGTTGTAAGTTTTTAGTGTTTATAAATAGAGGATTGTTATTCATCGCAGAGGGTGTGGCTGATTTTCATAGCGCAGAAGTTAGGGCCACACATAGTGCAATATTTGCCACCTACGTTGTTAGACGATTTGTAGTATTCTAACGCACGTTCGGGGTCGAGGCT
>JAZQRP010000126.1:0-28908 GCA_045629685.1 Candidatus Aphodosoma sp.
CCCCCATTTAATATACTATGTATCAGTGATTTAACGCAAGAAAACTTAATAATAAACTATTTTTTATTTTACACGGAACGCAGGGATGACACGGATAGCATGCGGATTTTTAGTTTGAAGGTAAAGTTATAGTATGTTTATAGTATATTTATAGTATGTTTATAGTATATTTATGGTATGTTGTAGTTAGGGATGGGTTAGGGGCAGGGGGAATAGCAACTATAGAAGCTATAGCTACTATAAAGCTTGATGGTTAAACGGAGGTATGGGCTTGAGTATAGGGGTATATGCACAAAAAAAGTGCTGCGCCAGAATTTGCGTTCTGACGCAGCACCTTATTTATTGTGAGTTCGATATAACTTTTATCTCTCACGGAATGCACGGATGACACAGATGCCATTCGGCGTTTTATCTCACACGGAGAATATTTAATCTCTCACGGAACGCACGGAGAACACGGATTATTTATAAACGTAAATTATCATTAATTATACATTAATTTTTTTTTACTTTTTTTCTTTCTCCCACAGATGACACAAATTTAAAAGATTTTTCTTTTGATTCGCTCTCTTGCTTCGCAAGAAGTCGCTCTGCGGATTTACACAGATACCATTCGGCGTTTTATCTCTCACGGAACGCACGGAGAACACGGAATCAAAGGTCTTTGAGATATTACGAAATTTCTTTTTCTCCCACAGATGACACAGATATTCTCTGATTTTTCATTTCTTTGATTCGCTATTTTTTAGCTCTGCTAAAAAATATGCTCTATGGATGACACAGATACCATTCGGCGTTTTATCTCTCACGGAACGCACGGATGACACGGAATCAAAGATCTTTGAGATATTACGAAATTTTTTTTTCGCCCACAGATGACACAGATTTAAAAGATTTTTTCTTTTCTTTTGATTCGCTCTCTTGCTTCGCAAGAAGTCGCTCTGCGGATTTACACAGATACCATTCGGCGTTTTATCTCTCACGGAATGCACGGGTGAGAAAATATTTTTAGCCTTTGATAGCGGCAATACCTGGAAGTACACGACCTTCGATGGCTTCGAGGAGGGCACCACCACCGGTTGATACGTAGCTAACTTTGTCAGCCAAACCGAATTTGTTGACACAAGCCACTGAGTCGCCACCACCTACGAGTGAGTATGCGCCGTTGGCTGTTGCTTCTACGATAGCTTCGGCTACGGCACGTGAACCGTGAGAGAAGTTGTCGAATTCGAATACGCCTGTAGGTCCGTTCCAAAGGATTGTTTTAGAGTTGCGGATTACGTTAGCGAATTTTTCCATTGTTTTTGGACCGATATCCATACCTTCCCAACCTTCTGGAATATTTATCACGTCGGCATATTGAGCGTTACAATCATTTGAGAATCCGTCGCCTACCTTAGCATCTTCAGCCAATACGAGGTTGACGCCATTAGCTTTTGCTTTTGCCATGAGTTCGAGCGCAAGGTCGAGTTTGTCGTCTTCGCAAATTGATTGACCGATTTTACCGCCTTGTGCTTTCATGAAGGTGTAGGTCATACCACCTGCCAAGATGAGGTTATCGACTTTAGTAAGAAGATTTTCGATGATTTCGATTTTAGAAGATACTTTTGAGCCACCCATGATTGCAGTGAATGGGCGCACTGTTTCTGACATAACTTTTTCGACAGCAGTAACCTCTTTATCCATAAGGTAACCGAACATTTTGTTGTCGGCATCGAAATAGTCGGCGATAAGAGCTGTAGATGCGTGAGCACGGTGAGCAGTACCGAATGCATCGTTTACGTAACAATCAGCGTATGAAGCAAGGTGTTTAGCGAACTCTTTTTGAGAAGCTTTCACTGCTTTTTTAGCAGCTGCTTTCTCTTCGTCGGTAGCATCTTCAGCCAAGCCACGTGGTTTGCCTTCTTCTTCAGCATAGAAACGGAGGTTTTCGAGAAGGAGAGCTTCGCCTGGTTTAAGAGCAGCGCATGCTTCGTCGGCAGCATTGCAATCGTCAACAAATTTAACCTCTACACCGAGAGTTTTGCTAACGTGGTCAACGATATGTTTCAAAGAGTATTTAGGGTCTGGGTTCTTTTTAGGACGACCCATGTGAGATGCGATAATAAGGCTACCGCCGTCTGCCAATATCTTTTTAAGAGTTGGCATAGCTGCACGAATACGAGTATCGTCAGTAATTACGAAGTTTTCGTCAACTGGCACGTTGAAGTCAACGCGAACAAATGCCTTTTTACCAGCAAAATTAAATTTGTCAATTGTCATCATAATAGTTTAGTGTTTAGAGTATAGAGTATAGAGCTCATACTCAGGTTATTATTTAAAGTTATTTATAAAATCATTTTATCGATAGGCGAAATGAGTATCTCTTTTGCGCCGAGCTCCTTAAGTCGCTCTAATATATCCCAAAGGCGTTTTTCGTCCATCACGACAGAGACGCTAAGCCATTCATTGTCAAGATAATGACTGATAGAAGGTTGATGCACCGATGGAAGTATTTTTATTATTTCATCCAAGTTACCTGCAGGGATATTCATTCGTACAAATTTCTTGCCAACTGCGGCTTGAATAGCATCTATTCGTTGCAAAAACTCATCAAGAATCATCTGATTGAGCGGTGACATCGTAGAAGTGGCGATCAAAATAGCCTCTGAAGTCATCACAGTCTCTACCTCTCGCAAATTCTCGCTCATAAGAGAGGTGCCCGAATAGACTCTATCACAAATGGCATCGGCAATGCCCAATTTTGGAGCCAAATAGACATGCTCTCGCATCAAACGGGTGGAGGCTTTAACCCCATGCGATTTTAAGAATCGAGACAACAATTCGGGATACGGAGTAGCAATGCTCTTACCAATAAACCACTCGATACCTCGATATTTCGCATCACGAGGGATAGCCAAAGAGAGTGTTGATTTGTTAAATCCCAAACGTTTTATTATACAATCCTCTGGCGTACCTGCTTGACGCGCAAGATACTCGCCACAAATACCTATATCGACAATGCCTAATGCAACAAACTCAGGGATACGGTCTTTTTCGATAAATAACACTTCGGCAGGAAAATTCGAGGAGCGTACAAGCACTGGATTTGACTCTCTTACCGAAAGTTTTACTCCAACCGAATCAAGCAATTCTAATGACTCCTGATTCATTCGCCCCTTTGATTGTATTGCTATACGTAACATTCTCTATTATATATTTATAAAATACAAAATCCTCTGCAAAGATAGCAAAAAAGATAGGAATACACAAAGAATTAGTGATATTTTAACAAAAAAAAGAGATTACCCCAAAGGACAATCTCTTTTTTATAATAATAATTTTGCTGAATGAATTATTTAACTTCTGTTTTTTCTACAGGTTTCACAGCATTTTTTGTGTTAACTGTTGCTTTTCTTGCAGCAGCACTTTTTGTTGCAGGAGCTTCAACATTTGATTTTGCACTTGTTGCATCAAATCTTTGCACTGCATTTTCTTCTGCTTTAGCTTCAGTAGCATTTACTGCTTGAACTTCTGCTTTAGGTTCTTCTGCTTCTGGTGCAGGTGCAACCTCTGCTGCAGGAGCTTCTTCAACAACTGGAGCTTCTTCTGCTACTGGAGCCTCTTCTGCAGGTGCTTGTTCTGCTTCTACAACAGCTTCTTCTGCAGGAGCCACAACTTCAAGTGTTGGCAATTCAGTTACTGGGGTTTCTTCTTTTGCAGTTTTATTACCGCATGATGCAAATGCTACAGCAGTAGCAACAGCCAAAAATAGAACTAATTTTTTCATTTTAAATAGAATTAAAATATTAAATAATGATAGTTTATTACGACCAGCAAATTTACACTTTTTTTTTAGAATTATCACCAAATATTTCAATTTTTTTTTATTATTTTTGCAAAATAATTGAATCACTACAATTTAAAATCAAAAATATATAGTTTTATGTATAACCTCTCGACAAATTTACACTGGGCATTAGAGCATTTCAAAGTAACTATCAGCGACTTACATCGTATAATTGCCACTGCTATGGAACATGGTGCCACATACGCCGATATATATTTCGAGCATGCCTATTCCAATAATGTGCGACTAATTGACAATAATGTCGATAATGCATCGTCGAATATCGAATACGGGGCTGGAGTTCGCGTTGTGGTTGGCGACCAAACAGGCTATGCCTATACCGAAACCGCATCAGTTGATGACCTATTGAAAGCCGCTCGCACTGCAAATCGCATTGCCTCAAACGGCGAAAAATATAATAATGTTGACATTCGCGAACTACAATCTCCCAATCGCTACCCTATCATTCAGCATTGGGAGGATAAATCGCTATTAGACCGCAAACCTTGGCTCGAAAAACTAAACAATCGCATATTCGAGCTCGACTCGCGAGTGAAAAAAGTGGCTATAACTCAAGGCGACGGCACAAGCGACATCCTTTTCTTCAATTCCGAAGGCAACATATTCGCCGACTGCATTCCTATCGCAATGCTATCGGCTACATGCGTTATGGAAGAGAACAACGGTCGCCGAGAACAAGCCAGTAGTTCCCGTTCATACCACATTGGCTATGAATTCTTGACCGACAATCTCATCGAAGAACTCGCACAAGAGGTGGTGTCGCGCACTGCTATTCTGTTTGATGCCATAAAGCCCAAAGGTGGCGAAATGCCTGTAGTCATGGGGGCTGGAGGCTCTGGCATACTGCTTCACGAAGCGATAGGCCATGCCTTCGAAGCCGACTTCAACCGTCTTGGCATCAGCATTTTCAGCGACAAACTCGGCAAAATGATATGCAACCCTCTTATCAACGTAGTCGATGATGGCACCATACCTCACAATCGTGGTTCTATAAATTTCGACGACGAAGGCATCGAGGGTCAAAAGACATATATTGTTGCCGAAGGTCGCCTCAACTCATACCTCCACGACCGCATCTCGGCTCGCCACTATGGCGTTGCCCCTACTGGCAATGGTCGTCGCGAATCATTCCGCTACACCCCTATGCCTCGCATGCGTGCCACTTATATGGAAGCAGGACCACATACCGAAAAGGAGATGATTGCCAACGTGAAACAAGGTGTATATGTCGATGTATTCTCCAACGGACAAGTACAAATCGGGGCAGGCGACTTCACCTTCTACGTCAAATCGGGCTGGTTAATTGAAAACGGACGCCTCACCACACCGATTAAGGACATCAACGTAATAGGCAATGGGCCAGAAGCTCTTGCCGCAATATCAATGGTAGGCAACAACCCTCGCATAGACAACGGCACATGGACTTGCGGCAAAGAGGGACAAAGTTGTGCCGTCACATGCGGTATGCCATCAGTTTTAGTCGATAAACTCACCGTAGGAGGGAATTAGGAAAAAATATAAAAGGAAGGCTATTAAAACACCAATAGCCTTCCTTTTTTTCATAAAAAATAGAGGCGCAAAATGATTTGCGCCTCTACTATTTTATAATAGAACTATAAAGTTACTCAAAATTATTTAACAATAACTTTAGCAGTTGCGTTAGCTGTACGAACAACATAAACACCACCTTCGAGGTTACCGTTCATGTCAGTAACATTTTGACCAGTAACAGTGAAGATTTGGAATTCACCTTCAGCAACGATCAAACCATTTTCTGAATAAACGTTAGCAACTTCTACGAGTTCTACGTTAGTTGCATCGTCTTCTTTCACTTCTTCAATATCAGCTTGCGAACGTGGGAAAATTGTATACATACTTGCAAAATTAATGGTGCTATAATCAACAATACCTGTAACATTCATTCTATCATATGTTTCATATGCTGACTCATTCCATTGATATACAGAATAATCCAATTTAGCTTCATTTTGAACTAAATAACCATAGTTTTCATTTTCTTCAGAAATAACACTTGTTACATCTTTAACAACTACTAAACGATTTGCCCATTGACTTAAAGAAACAGAAGCATTTTCCTCATAATCAGCAACAAGTTCTGCAATAGTAACCTCAGTTGGAACTACTTCATTGTCATGACTTTCAACAACCAAATCAATAGGCATATAAGTCAAAGGATCATAACAATTCAATACAGGATTTCCAGCATAATCACGTAGATTCAAAGAACCAGAAACACCTGAAATTAAATCACCAATAGCTAACTCTGTCTCAAATGGATCAAAACCTGAAGATAAATGTAATGCACCAGTTTCATCTTCTACAAACACTTCAATCGCACCATAATTATCATAAAAATAAGTAACCAAAACAGGATTTTTCAATGCTTGTTGAATAGACTCATCTTTTTGAGGACCAGCTGCAAGGAGAGCTGCAATATTGTCATAATACACTTTAGTTTCTATTAATTCAATCAAATAAAGCATATAATTGCCAAATGATGGGTTATAAACAAATATACCACCTAACATTTTATCCAATTCAGGAGCCTCTGCACCAATATACATATCTAAATTAATCAATCGTGAAGTTGGCATAACAAAAAGAGAATCTCCATCAGAATATTTAACTAAATAAACATTTGGCATAGGGCGTGTAACTACACCACCTTTAATTTTTATATATGAAGAGAGAGCTTCCTCTTTGGCTTGAGAAACTGTTACAACAGTTGATTTCTCAAATTCATTTCCTTTAGATACAAGAGTTGTTGTTTCAAAAGCAAAAGTAGCTGGAGCTAATAATGTATCAGTTTCTGCTTTCATTACAGCAGGAGTATATACGCCCCTAACAAGAACCTTATCTCCAACTTGCAAAGAATATGGATCAACAACTTCTTCACCTTCAGACAATAACTCCATTCCACCAGGAACATAACATTCAAGGCCTCCAATCATAGTCACTGTATTCCAGCCTCTATTTAATTCATATTCGTATTGAACATAAAATTTTCCAAATTGCATATCAACATAAGTAACGATAACAGGTTCTTTTACATCATAAGAAGCTATCTTTTGCTCTTCAGTTGCATAATAATCAACAAAATTTGCCAAATCACCAAGAGTTTGGAAAGCTTGGATAGTTGCAACAGAATCAATCATAAAACCTGCTAAACCATTATCTTCTTCAACAATATAAGTACCATAAGCATCAAATTTTGCAGGAAGAATTTGTCCTTCATAATAAATTTGAGCTCCTTCATCAGGAGTATATTTTACTTTCTCAAATTCACCAGGGAACCAACCCTCTTGTAATACAATTTTAGGTTCAAAATTTTTCCAACATACACGTACGCCAACATTTGCTTTAAGTTCTTCAGAACTTGTTACTTCGATTGGAGCTGCTGTCTCTGCAAACGCAACTAATGCAAATAGCATAGCTGCAAAAAACATTGTAATTTTTTTCATAATACTTGTTTTTTAAAAGTTAATATTGATTTAATTAAAGAAAAATATTCCTCAAACTTTGGGCAAAGGTACTACTTTTTTTTCATTTGCACAAGTTTTTTTTATTTTTTTTGTTTCCAGTAATCTAATTTGCACAACCAAAATAATAAAATTCCGCCAAGCATTCGCTAAAGCATAACAAAAAAAACTCCTATAACCATTTAGATTATAGGAGTTTTTCTATCTTAAAAAATAAGTCAATTCTTATTTACAAGCTTTTTTCGCTTCGCTCAAGATCTTGTCTTCGCTCGGCAGAGTAAATAAATTTCCTCTGCTCTCGCTTAACGACAAGATTCTTCAATAGCAACTGCTACAGCAACTGTAGCACCTACCATTGGGTTGTTACCCATACCGAGGAAACCCATCATCTCAACGTGAGCAGGAACTGATGAAGAACCAGCGAATTGAGCATCACCGTGCATACGGCCCATCGTGTCGGTCATGCCGTATGAAGCCGGACCGGCAGCCATGTTGTCAGGGTGAAGTGTACGACCTGTACCACCACCTGAAGCTACTGAGAAGTAGTTTTTGCCTTGTTCCATACACTCTTTTTTGTATGTACCAGCAACTGGGTGTTGGAAACGTGTTGGGTTAGTTGAGTTACCTGTGATAGATACGTCAACACCTTCCGAACGCATAACAGCTACACCTTCACGTACATCGTCAGCACCATAGCAACGTACTTTAGCGCGAAGACCTTCTGAATATGGTTTTTCGTTTACGATTTTCAATTCGCCTGAATAGTAGTCGAATTCTGTTTGAACGTATGTGAAACCGTTGATACGAGAGATGATTTTAGCAGCATCTTTACCAAGACCGTTGAGGATAACGCGGAGAGGTTCTTTACGAACTTTGTTAGCCATTTCAGCGATTTTGATAGCCCCTTCAGCAGCAGCGAATGACTCGTGACCAGCCAAGAATGCGAAACATTTTGTCTCTTCGCGAAGAAGACGTGCAGCGAGGTTACCATGACCGATACCTACTTTGCGGTCGTCAGCAACTGAACCTGCGATACAGAATGCTTGCAAACCTTCGCCAATTGCTTCAGCAGCATCAGCAGCATTAGTACAACCTTTTTTGATAGCAATAGCAGCACCTACTACGTAAGCCCATTTTGCATTTTCAAAACAGATTGGTTGTGTTTCTTCACACATTTTATATGGATCGATACCTTTTGCGTCGCAAATTGCTTCTGCTTCTTCGATTGACGCGATACCGTAGCCGTTCAATACTTTAAGGATATTATCAATACGGCGTGATTGTGATTCAAATTTTACTTCGTGTTTAGCCATAACTTTAAATAATTTGAAATGTGAAATGTGAAACTTGAAATTTATATTGAAAATCTTCCTCCATAGAAATAAAACATATTCCGAATGGCAACTTTCAACTCTCAACTTTCAACTTTCAACTTTATTCGTTACGTGGGTCAATATATTTAACTGCATCTTTGAAACGGCCGTATGTACCTTTAGCTTTTTCCAAAGCTTCGTTAGCATCTACGCCTTTTTTCACCATATCCATGAATTTGCCGAGGTGGATGAATTCGTAACCGATAACTTCGTTGTCAGCATCGAGAGCCATACGAGTACAATAACCTTCAGCCATTTCGAGGAAACGAGTACCTTTAGCCAATGTACCGAACATAGTACCTACTTGTGAACGAAGACCTTTACCCAAATCTTCAAGACCAGCGCCAATTGGCAAACCACCTTCTGAGAAAGCAGATTGTGTACGACCATATACAATTTGAAGGAAGAGTTCGCGCATAGCTGTGTTGATAGCGTCGCAAACCAAGTCAGTATTCAAAGCTTCGAGGAGAGTTTTGCCAGGAAGAATTTCTGATGCCATAGCAGCAGAGTGAGTCATACCTGAACAACCAATAGTTTCTACAAGTGCCTCTTGGATAATACCTTCTTTTACGTTGAGTGTCAATTTACAAGCACCTTGTTTTGGAGCACACCAGCCAATACCGTGAGTAAGACCATTGATGTCTTTAATCTCTTTAGCACGTGTCCATTTTCCTTCTTGAGGAATTGGAGCCGATTCGTGATTTGCTCCTTTAGCAACAACACACATGTGTTCTACTTCGTGAGAATAAATCATACTTTTCTTAAACTTTTAGTAGCGAGTAGCGAGTAGCAAGACTCGAAACCCACCATTGTTAATATTTTTAATAGTTTATAATTAGTCAGTTGACTATATTTTGTACTTTATACAAAAACCGTGCAAAGATACAAAAAATAATTGAATTGAGCAACCTCTAGATCAAAATCATCTAAAAACGACCACCCTCCGTTGACTGTTGACTGTTGACTGTTGACTGTTGACATTTAATTCACCACTACTTCCGTAAACAACAACGAAGGCAACTTCCAAGCTGTATAGCCAAGTGGGTCATTCGACATATCCACCAAATTAGACCACAATGTCAACATATTACCAGTAATCAACATCTCGCTCACAGGCTTCACAAGCACGCCATTCTCAACCCAATACCCCTCAATACCAAACGAAAAATCACCTGTTGTACCATTGCAATTCCCCCCATTAAAACCAGTAATATACAAACCTCGTGCCAAATTTCGCAACAACCCAGCCGTATCACTCTCACCCAAACCAAAATCCACAATCGTCGTACCCCCTTGCGTCATCGGCACACCCATCTTCTTACTCATATAGTTCGAAATATAATAATTTTTCAACACCCCATCCTCCACAATCGGCAAACGATCAACGGCAATACCCTCATTATCAAACAATCTCGCACCCGACACTCCATACTGACGCGGATTATCTACTATAATCAACCTATCCGAACCTATTTTCTCCCCTTTTTTATCAAGCACAAAACTCGACTTCATGTGCAACGCCTCACCCCTCACAGCCGAAATCAACGGACTAACCAACGACGCAGCCACTCGCCTATCCACCACAACATCATACACTCCCGACTCCACCCTACTAGCTCCTATTTTATCCACCGTACGTCGCAAAGCCTCAGCCCCAATCCCCTCTTTCTGTAAACGCCCCCAATGCTGCGCATTCACATAGAAATAATCCTCCGGACGCTCATCTCCCTCACCCAACACACTCACCTGAGCGGTTGACATATACAACGTACGTCGCTTTTCACCCTCAAAGCCATTACTATCAATCAAATAATTATAAGTCTCAGTATCAGCCACACCTGCCATAGCCGAAATCACACGCTCATCAACAATTTCATCAAATGTAGCCTTTGCGGCAGCAATCTTCTCATCCACATCAACATCTTTAAACCCTGCATCATACAACCCAAAATCATTCATCTCGCCACGATAATACATCTCTTTTTCAGGCAATCCACGAAATGGGTCCTTCTCCAAAAATCGAGTGCTAATAATACCCTTATCTATAAAACGTTCCAACTCATCTCTTTCAAGACGATTGGTCGAAATCGTACTATACGCCCCATCAACAAACAAACTCAACGACAACTGACATCCACCCGAATGATGCAATTTATCCACCTTACCATCACGCACCTCAACCTCATTCTCCTCACCAGCCGAAAAAACAACTCTCGCCTGCTGACAACCCCTACGCAAAGCATAATCCAACGCATAACGCGCCATTTCTTTCTCTTTTTCCATAAAATTATAACCCTTAATCAATACACACTCTCAGTGTGTATTCAATCATTAAAATTCCTAAATTTAAATATACTATAGAGATAACTGCACCTTAGGTGCACCCTACCCTAAAAATACACACTCTCATTGTGTATCCCCTCAAAAAAACACCTACCCAAACTAACAACTAGTAACTACTTCCACGCCCTCAAAATATGTCTCTTCCCCGGAGGCCCCTGCAACTTCTCAACCCTAAATCCTGCCGCCAACATAGCCCTTCGCACATCACCCTTCGCACAATACGTCATCAGCACACCACCCTCCTTCATCAACGCATACACATTCCGAAACACCTCCTCCGTCCACAACTCAGGCTGAGCATCAGGCGAAAAAGCATCAAAAAACACCACATCGCATAAAGAATTAAAAATTGAAAGTTGAAAGTTGAATTTGAAGTCCGACAGGGCTGACAAGTCCAACCGGTCCGACAAGTCCGAAAATTGTGCATTATGCATTGTGCATTGTGCATTCCTCAACCACTCCACAATATCACTCTTACACTTCCTTATCGCAAAATTCTCCGTAACCGTCACAAATCCAACATCCCAATCAGCCTCATGCAACTGCAAAAACAACTCCTCATCGCCCAACAATCGCCCATAATTCAACTCACGATAAACCTCCTCTTTGAGCGGATACAACTCAATAGTCGTATAATCAACCTTCACACCATTCTCACGAGCCCACTGCGCAGTCAACAAAGCATTCAATCCCGTACCAAACCCAATCTCCAAGACCGACAACTGTTGACCATTAACCGTTGACTGTTGAGCCATTAACTGAGATATAAAAATATGCCTACTCTCCTGCACTGCTCCATGCGACGAATGATACGTCTGCCCAGCCATTTCGCTAAACAACGTATGCGAACCATCTTCTGTAATCTGTATCTTTGGCATAAAAAATAATTTTGTGCAAAAGTACTACTTTTTTCTGAAACAACAAAAAAAACGTACACCTGTATTACCACAAATGTACGTTTAACGAAAATCTAATATATAATCAGATTATTTAACCTGTATTTTATACCCCATAACATAATTAGACATAACAACACGCAAAATATAGAATCCCGACTCGTTAGGAGCGACAATTGATTTATCATCAACACCGACCTTGTAGGTATCCAATAACTGACCTGTAAGAGTATAAACTTCAACCACCCCCTCATCTAAATTATCTATAACTATACGCTGATTTTTTTCAAACAACGTTATAGGTAAAATTTCCTCTAACTCATAAATATCATCAATATCAGTTTCCATTTTTGGACATATTGAACAAGTTCGCATCACAACACCATCATCAACTCGTTTAAGTTCTAAGAAATAACAATCCTCCGGTCCAAACACAACATTTTCTCCAAGGTACAAATAAGGCGTATTTATTCCATCTATTGTATCTCCATTCAAAAACCAAATATACTCTTCTTCGACAAAAGAATAACCACCATTAGCGGTTTCATCTAACACTGTTATCAAATTATCAAATTTGCTTTGCAATATAGTGGAACTATAATAAACATCAAAATCAACAGAAACTGAAATATCACCACAAATAGCTGATGGATCTTTAAAAATAATCGTAGCAGAATAATTATTTGGACGACAATTATTTGGAATAGGAATATTAACTATATTACCCGACTCTGCTATTACAACATTTTCTTGATTCTCAAAACCTGCACTAATAGCTAAATTATCAAATTCCAAAGAATATTCTTCTGGCGAGCGTAGAGTATCAACAAAATCAAACTCAATTTCCAATTTACTAGCATCAGCACAAGCAAAACGATATTCCTTTGGCACCGAAATACCCATTGGCATCTCACGTTTTAAATGTAACCACACAACACTATCACAACCATGAACTGTCAACAATTTATCCTTATAATCGCCTGACTCTGTTATATTTCTACCATTAAAAATATACTCCCCGCTACTACAAATAGTATCATAAACGTGGACATCATCCGGTATAGGTGCTACTTCCAAATTTAACACTGTTATACTATCACACCCCCAACAATTCTTTTTATACTCTGTAAACTCACCAGGAAGAGCTCTAATTGTATCATTAAAAAGTATAACATCGCCCTCACAAACCATAGTATCTATTGTTGCATAATGTTCATAAATTGGTGGCACCACAACAGTTACTATAGTATCATCAGAACAAGCCCCGCCTGAAATATATGATTTCAATATTACATCATACGTACCACCCTCTTTTGGAAAAACACATTCCCAATTTTCAAATGAAGTCTCTTCTCCATTACTTATTCTCCATTCAAATGCCTCACATGGTTCATTTGTTAATGTATCAACTCCATTAATACGGGTACGCACACAACTCTTATTTGTAAAAAGTACCTTATTTTCACAGTTTTCCGGTTTCCATTCCCAATCAAATTGAGCATGAGCAAAACGTGGTATTACCTTTGTATGCAATTCAAAACCACAATTTGAAAGACCCCTATATCTAACCTCACAGAAATAAGTTGTTATATCATTTGCTGGAACTTCAATCTTTTGTTCTCTTGATATAACATGATCCCTATCATTCTCATTAGTCCATATATACTCAAATCCATCTGGAGCCTCCATTTCAATATTAATTGTCTCTCCACAACTATTATTTTTAATAGCAGCATCTATACAGTCCAGCGTAAAATATGCATAACCTGTATGTGCCTTAGGAGTACAATCTTGAGTTACCAAGTGAATATATATCTTTTGCCCGTGATAAGCCTCAAGATTAAGACCTATATCCGTCCAATCCTTCCAAACATAACTTCCATGTTTATTCCAAAAATCTCCCTTCTCTGGCGTAAAATCAAAAAAACCACATGATGGATCAATTTTTTTACCATTTTGATCCAAAATCTCAAGAATAAACCCAGGATCCTGGTGAGGTCCGTGACCTGGTTTTTGCAAAACAACTGCATATTTCATCAAAATAATTTTAGCCTCCAAAGTATCTACCACATACTCATATTGTATTCCCTCTGCCAAACCGCCTGACTTATTATCCCCTAAACGCACTGATGCCAAAGAACCTAATGGTATAGTTCTCAAATTATTACCTGTATTAGGGTCAAACTCATTTTGTTTCCACATAGCTGTATGACGCCCAGGTATAGGACCTTCCAATGATGCAGTAAGATTAAACTGCCTTGTAGTTAAATCTATAGCATCGCCAACTTCACATATTACACCTTCTCCATCTAATGTTACAAAATTAATACAATGTCTATCAGGACAATAACATACTGCCGAATTATATATTACCCAAGCACTTTTCATGTCAGCACAAAGTCCACGTACCCTAATATCATATAACCCTTCTCCTAAACCTCCTAAAACAATACTCTTATCCTTTGTAATAGTCTTACCGCTCCATAAACGAGCATCAGCCTTTTTATATTCAAATTCAAAACTATCACTATACCCCTCCCATGAAATCTTAATAGTATCACACATCGATTCCACCTTTAAATTTTCAGGCTTCCAACAGTCTGTAAATGAAAGCTGAACATTATCCACACATGCTGCATACAATTTCTCTTCCGACACCGTCTTATTCTTATTTTCCCAAACAAAAATCATATACCATTTCTCCCCAGGCGATAAAGTATAATTTTTACCATCCATCGATGAAGACCAATATTGCCAACTCTCACTTCCTGATAAAGTTGCAGCAGGAGTCATCCCTCTCAATGCTCTTGGCAATGTAGCTGATGTATGAGATGATGACAAATCTGCCACTGAACTAAAAAAATTCGCTGGCAACATATAAAATTTAAGCTCTGATATCCCAAGTGCCCCTACACATTTCCATTCAAACGAACAATCAACTATAACCTGATCAGATGTAGTCACATCAACCTCTCTATAAGCTATAACAACATTAGGCTTTGCTCCATAAGTAGTTGTCTTACCCATATCACACGATATATATAAAGAATTAAACCCCCCATTATTATCCAAATTACCAACCATCCATTGATCCTGACACTGAGGACCATTAGCCCCTGAATTCAACTCCCAATTACCCACCTCTACAGGATCCTCAAAACCACATTCATATGGTACAGTTATCTGTTGTGCAAATAAAACATTACTTACACAAAAAACACTAAACAACAATACTACAAAAATATTTCTCATATCAACATTCTAATTAAAAATCATTTGTTTAATCTCGCGACTATTATCCTCTAATATAAATTCAAACAAATAAACACCCTCTAAATCAAGATTAGCTATCAAATTATGACCTCCAACAAGTTCTATCTCTTTCACTAAAACTCCTTGAATAGACCAAATTTTCAATCTTGCTGCACTTTGAGTTTCAATCTCAACATTATTATCAGATTGGAAAACGACAACAATATCATCAACAATTGCAGAAAAATCGAATAATTCAGCGACACAAGTCATAGCCGAGATATTGTCTGAAACTCGAGTCAACAAAACAGAATATTCTGCCGATAAATCCAATCCACCTTCCTCATACAAAATTGAAGATGTTGCACCCTCAATTATTTCCCCATTTTTATACCATTGATAAGAAACAAAGTCATAACCACCATTATAATCCGAATTTCTAACGGCTAATACATCACCCCATCTCTGTACAAGTACCTCTTTCGAATATCGCAAATCAACAAAAACAGATTCTTCTTCTTTACCGCATGAGCGCTCTCCAAATTTTATAATACACTCATATCTATTAGGAATTAAGTTTTCAGGCATTTTTATCACAAAGGCATCAGTCTCTAGTGATAAATCAGACGATGGTATAGACAAGGCGTTACCTACAAATTCAAAAGAATATTCATCCAACAACCCAGACCTCAATTCATACGGAATCACAATACATTCATCATCACAACATGCTACGATTACAGAATCTACATCCAGAATTAATGTTTCGATAACAACAACATCAAGATGAACAATAGAATCACAATCATAAATACTCTTCAAATTTGCAGTATATATTCCGGTCTCTGTTATTTGGTTGCCATGGAAAAAATATATATCTGTACTACAAATAGTATCATATATAGTAGTGTCATATTTTTCAGCAACAAACAGATTAACTATAGCAATACTATCACAACCATATATATTTTTTGCACTATCAACATAACAACCCGAATCAAAAATTGTATCCCCTTTAAACAAATACCCCTCACCTTGACAAATAACAGCATTAAGAGTATCAATAGTTGTTCCCAATTTAGGTAAAGTAATTGTAAATGTTGTATCATCATCACACTGACCTTTAGCAATCTTAGCCTTCAATTTAACAGTATAAGTACCACCCTCATCTGGATATTTATGAACAGGATTCTCTATTGAAGTAGTATCACCATCACCAAATTCCCAGAAAAACTCCTCACATTTATCATTTGTTGACAAACTATCATTTGTAACCTGATTAAAACGTTGAATATAACTCTTATTTTCAAATCTAACAATATTCTCACAGTTTTTAACATCCAAACTATAAGCAGCATTAGCACGAGGTAAACGCCCCATACCAGAAACATCCATTGTGTAAAAACACAAATCATTAGTCGTTTGAATAACATCAACATAATAAGTTGAAGTATCATTAGGCTCTATCTCAAACAACTGCTCTGTTGACAAAATCCTTGTAGGATCCATAGGAGAATACCACTTATACTTAAACCCATCAGGAGCCAAAAACCTAGTTTTTTCACCATCTGCCCCACAAGTTAAACCTTGAATTTTACCATCAGTACATCTCAATGTAAAATAAGCATAACCAAAATGACCCTTATCACCACAATCTCTTGTTGAAAGAGTAATCTTCAAAGACTTACCAATATATTTCCTCAAATCAATACCCACAGTAGTCCAATCCTTCCATCTTCCAGTAGAAAATTCACGCCATCCATCTTCTTCTGTAGTATTAGCTCCAGCTAAAAAATCAGCCTCCCCACAACCATATACATCTAATGGCTTAATACCATCTCTAATCTTTAATGTAAAACGAGGTTTACCATCATTCTCATGAGGACCAACTGTCGGATCTTCCAACACTACAGCATAATTAAGCAACAATATCGCTGATGTTGTATCAACATAAAAATTATACTCTATTTCTTCAACTTCTCCACCAGCACTACTATTTCCTAAACGCACAGAAGCCAACTCTCCATCAGGAATTGTTTTCAATTCTCCATTTGTACGAGGATCCCTTTCATTCTTATCCCAATGAATAGTATGACGACTATAAACACTCAACGAACCATAATCAACCACTTTAGCATCTCTACTCTGACCAACATCCTTTAATGTACTCACATAACAATTTTGTGATGTCAAACTCAAAAAATCCACACAACTAACTGATGTAGAATGATAGAAGAATTTATCACGTGAAGTCCATGCACTATACACAGTATCACATATTGAACGCACAAAAAATGACTTCATCCCCTCACTTAATCCCTTCAGCTCCAAATATTTCTCTTTAATATCTTTATATTCACTCCAAGTGTCTGTTTCATAATCATATATCTGAACATCATATGCATCTGTATCTCCCATCCAAGACAATAACAAATCATTACCCTTAGTATTAACCCTAAAATCTGTCGGCCTATTACAAAGTCCTTTAGGCATGATCATAATATTATCAATACATGCTCCCAACGAATATGGAGTTAACAAACCATTACACCAAATAAAAACAAGTTTATAAGTATCATTAGATCTAATATTAATACTATCAACCACACTATTCCAATATCGTTGATTTAAACAAACATAGTCACGACCAAAATCCAATGCATAACCATCAGGTCTTGTATTTTTAGCCCAATTATCCAATACTGATGATGTTGTAGACGCAAATCTAACATCAGTATCAGATGTTGGCACTAAACATACATATAAACCATCATTATACTCCGTTCCCCCAGCTTTCCAATCAAATGATAACTCATAATCACCTGCTGCAAGAGTAAGTTCACGATATGCTATAACCGTAACAGCTTTATTAGTATAATTTGAAGTAACAGCACTATCACAAGAAACAAATAACCCTGCTTCACCTCCATTAGCTGCACCTGGTTTACCTATATACCATTTATTGGCACATTTAGGACCAAATACCCCTACATTTAACATCCACTTCTCATTTTCTTCAGCATCTTCAAAGTCACAAAAATAACTACTTGCTATCTCCGATGATTGAGCAAATATTACATTACAGAAACAAACTGCAAATAAAATAATAAAACTAAACTTGTTAAATCTCATAATATTAGAAAAACATCAGCCAAGAGCCTAAACTCTTGACCAATGCTTTATTGATTAAATTTATTCAACAATCACCTTACCAAAATAAGATTTACCATTACCAGTAACTACACGTACAACATAAACTCCAGTAGCATTCAATCCATTAATTGCTATTGGATAAACAAATGGTGTATCCATATAAACACGTTGACCAATTGAATTAAATACTTCAACCACTAAGCCATCACGTTCTTCTGTTGTAAACTCAGCATTAATAAATAGTGTACCATTTACATGTACTGGGTTAGGAACCATAATTAAGTCTATCGCACGCACTTCTTCTACTGCAGTACCAGCTTCTATTGTCAATTTATGAACAACTACATACTTATCACCATTTTTATCAGTAATAACAATAGTATCTACATAAACACCTGGTTTAGTATCCTCACCATAATGTATAGTTTCATAATCATATGGAAGATCATCTGTTGTTATAGTAAACTCAACATAAGTAGTATCACCATCCAAAACAGTAAGATTTAATGTCACAGTAGAGTCGCAACCATCTTTTGATTTAAGAGGTAAAGTATAAGTACCTGATTTTGATAAACCATCAAATCCATGACCTTTATATTTCTCACCTTTCTTAATAGTCTCATTCAAAACTAAACGATAATCAGGCAATACTG
The DNA here is from genome assembly GCA_045629685.1 of Candidatus Aphodosoma sp. Classification (GTDB taxonomy): domain Bacteria; phylum Bacteroidota; class Bacteroidia; order Bacteroidales; family Paludibacteraceae; genus Aphodosoma. The sequence continues at coordinate 19,021 of JAZQRP010000126.1, forward strand.
TTGCATTAAGCAATACAATAGAGTCGCAACCATCAACTGTTTTAAATATCTCTTTATAGTTACCTGTTTTAGTAATTACTTGCGATCCAAATTCATATGTATTTCCGTAACAAATATTTACTGACATTGCAGTTTCTATAGGATCATTAACTTTAAGTGCAAGCATAACAATTGAGTCACAATTTGTCACTACTGAAATAAGTGTATCTGTATATATACCTGTTCTAGTCAACTCTCTACCATTCCAAATATAAGGAGCACCCGAACAAATAGTATCAGCAGTTGTTACTCTTTGGATAGGAGTTGTTGTTAAGTTAAGAATAATCACAGAGTCACAACCATTAGCAGAACGAACTTTTTGTTTATAACGGCCAGCTTCTGTTATTGAAGAGAATCCATTCAATGCATAAACATCGCCTTCACACATTTGTGCATCTAATGTTGTTTCAAACATTGGTAAAACATTAAGTTTAACTCCTCGCAATGTATCAACTTGACCTGCTTCTGCATGTAATTCCCAATATGAAATCTCTTTTACTCCTACAGTTAACTCCTCACTTTCAAAACTGAAGAAGCTATTTTCAAATCCTTCTGTTTGACAAACAGGAGCTTCAACGATATCTTGTACAAAAACATTAACATGAACATTATCCAAATGTATTTCAGTAGAAGCACCTACTTTATTTGACTCTGCATAGAATGCAATTCTAATTTGTTTTCCAGCATATTTAGTCAAATCTATTTCATAGCGCTTACCTCCAACTGGGATACTGAAATATTCATAATCATCTGCTGATGTACCCCAAATAGTAGCATTCGCTTTACTCCATGTTGCACCTTCATCTTCTGAAATTATCACCATAAATCTATCATCTGTATCTACTTTATCTTCTTCTGTTGGGGCTTCATTTGAATCCATGTCAGTCAAAGCTAAATCAAACATTAAGTGATAATTCACTGCTGTTTTCACCAAATCAATAACAGGTGAAATCAACCATGTTTTTGAACCATAAGAAGCTATAGGCAACGACGCAAAGTTATTAACTTTTGTAGATACATGCATTGTCTTCATACCTGCTATACCACCCTCTGTTGTCCATGTATCAGTTGATAATTTAGACAAATATTCCAAATCAGTACCAGCAAAACAATCATCTGCACTACAACTATTTGATGTTTGCCAACCATTTATATTATTCACTATCTTATCAAATGATTCAACATATGCAGTTGTTTTATTAGTTGTAAACATAACATATGGCGACCAATTAGAAGTATCCGCAGTACAGATAGTTTGCACTCTAACATAATAGTTTGTAGCAGCTGACAAATTTTCCATTTTAAATGGTAATGTTGTTACAACATTTGTTTGAGCATTAGCAAATTCGGCATTATCTGCTCTTTGAATAACATATTTAATTGCTTCACTATGATTAAAGTCGATAGTTGCACTATTAGATGAAATATTGCTTACACGCAAACTATTAGGAGTGAAACATGATATTTCTACAAATTCAATATCATCAATATATACTATATTATTAGTTGCACCATAACCTTCGTTTTTGAATGCTACAAATTCACCTGTAGCACCAATCAAAGGAACACTAACTTCAATCCAATAGTTATTACCACTTACATCTTCTGAGATATTAGCTCCCATATCTGCTGCTGTATATGAATATTCATATGTTCCAATTGCAACAAAAGTAGTAGGATCAGAAGGGTTAGTCATTGTTCCCACAGTGATCTTACGGGCATATGTAGCACCTACTCCAGTAGTATTTACTTTACCTTCAGCATTATTAGTTACAGAGCGCATCCAGAAGTTAACTTGTGATGTTTCAAAGCTTGAATTCAACAAAGGTAATACTACATAGTCACCTCCTACGCTCTCTTTATTAACTGGGTAATTAGACAATTTCAATGCATAATTACCTGAGCGAGCATATTTTTCATTTTCTGTATTCTTAACTAAAGCTGGTGAATAATTTGCTACCATATTATCTATTTCATGACCACTTACGAAGCAATTAGGAAGAGATTTTTGTACTTCTAATAATCCATTTGATGCTGTAATAGAATAATGTTCATTTTCATTATCCATTGTTAATAGAGTATTCAACTCAATTGGATTACATGATGTAGTAAATTCAAATGGACCAACCCAAATACTATTATCACCAGCAGAGCAGATAGTTCTTACATTAACTTTATAGTTCACACCTGCAGTCAAACCATTTATAGTAATAGTATTACCTGTTAGTTGTTTATGGAATGCATATTGTTGTTCTGTAAGATTATCTTCATCCAAAGAAGCATCAAAAGCAACAACGTCATAAGTAGCATTATCAACAATTGAAGATACAGCAAATTTAGCCTCTGTTGAATTAACCGCAATTAGTTTCAATTCATAAGGTGGTGTGCAAGATTCACGTTTAATAGAAATATTGTCAATAACAGCTGAGCGTTTATCAGCATATTCACCGATAGAATCATTATTAACCCAATAGAATACCATATTGTATAGGCCTTCCATTTCAGGAGTAACAATAATTGCTTTTTCAACTTTATTCCATTGTTCAGCCATTGGTTTTGTAATATCGACACCGCTTAAACCAGAAGCATCTGATAATTCAATCCAATTTTGGATTCTATTTTCAGTATTATTATTACCAAGAGCGCCAGAAGTACCATCTAAGTTAACTACAGTAGCACTACCAGCATTGAATTGTGATGTTGTTGGCAATAAACCTACACGGATATAGTCATTATTTGTTTCACCAAAGCATGTCCAATCATAAGAGATTGTATATACCCCAGCTTCAAGAGCAACAGTACGTGAAGCCCATGCACGTGAAACTACATCTTTAGAATAGTGAGCTGATTTGGCACTATCATTACTAATATAAAGAGCTTTACCGCCTTTATCGGCTACTACTTGAGCATCATCTACTCCAATGAACCATTGGTTAGTTTGACCAGCTTGAGTAAAGTTCCATTTAGCAGCTTCTGCAGTGTCATCAAAGTTAAAGCTATAAGGCATTGTACGCACAGCTTCAGGAGCTGTTTTATATTTACCTGCATAAGCCCAAGTAGATATCTCTTCATCATTACAGATAGTGCGAACATAAACATCATATTCTGTAGCAGCATTAAGGTTTTTAATAGTGAAACGAGTAGCACCTTCGACATTCATTGAGGCACCTGTTGAATCTACATTAAAGCCTACAGCACCATATTTAACTTCAAATTTAGTTGCATCTTCATGATTAAACTCTATTTCTAAAGAAGAATCAGTGAGACCAACCATTCTGAAGTTAGTACCAGGGAAACAAGTAGGAATCAACTCGATAAGAATATCGTCTATTGTAAACCACAATTGTGAATTATCTGCTATCCATCCTTTCTTAGTAGAATATTTTTGACACAAATCAACACAACTTGTGAATGCTATATGTTTTGCACCACCTTTATATTTATCAAGTGTAACAGTAACATCATAAGAAACCAAACTTGGATATGAATCAAAGATGAGAGTATCAATAGGTTCAAATGTACCTGCAATATCATTAACATCAGATACAGCACCAATAATTACATTACGACGTTTGTTTGTTGTAGCATTCTTTTCATAGAATGAAACTTGACAACGAGAGAGACTATCTACATCTATTTCTGGAGTTACAAGATATGTAGTTCCACCACTTCCTTGTGTGGTTAGATACATATATATACCATGAGTACCTCTTGGAGAAAGACCATTAGCGCCATATACATAAGGATAAGGATATTTTGCAGCACCAGTATATAATGAATACCAACATTCAGGTCTTGTCTGTGTTGTACTTGGTTGATCTTCAAAGTCGTCAAAATAAGGTAATTTAACTACTCTATTCCAATCTGTGGTTACCATTTCAATTGGAGACCAATCAATGTAATGACCATCACAAGATGCACGAGCTGAGATATAGTATGGTGTAACTTTTTTAAGATTTGGAATAATGATAGTATTATCTAAAGATACAATAGAGTCGACAGTATTACCATTTAAAATGGAATCAGACAACTCTGAGCGAGAATATTTCACTTGATAAGGGGCTTGTCCGCCTAATAGTTTTACTCTAATAGATTCAATACCTATGCTGTCAATTTCTAAGTCTGATCTACATGCAGGTATAGTGTCAAATTCTACGTTATCGATAAGGACATTAACTTTAACTTCTTTACCAAAATCAGCTAAGAACATTACATATTGACCTTTATCGCCATATTGATCACCTTCATATGTTTCGAAATATACTTCATATGGGAGGTATTCACCTGTAATGAAATTCAATGTATCTACAGGTACAAATGTATTTAATCTTAAAGGATCGGTAACAATACCCACAATAATAGAACCTATGGCATCAGATATTAAATCAGTATTGCCACGTCCCATTAACTTCATATAGATTTTTGAGATGTCGTCAATATCAATTTTATTTGATATAGCATATGCCCCATTAAAATCCTTCACTGTTTGAAACAACAATGAGCTATTGCCTTCATATACAGCTACGCCATAACCAGAAGTTTCTGGAGTTATACAGTGAGGAACATAATTAGCTGGGATATAACCTTCGTCATGAGCACCTTCGCGCATATTACCAACAGTCCAACATGCTGGTTGTTTTTGTTGTTCAGCTTCGCCTGGCACTTCAACTTCTATATAACTTTCAAAGTCTTCTACGCCTAATTCACCTACTGTTTTTATTTCACAAGGTGTACGTAAAATAGCAGGTTCAGACCAATCTCCTGTTTCTGAACCACAAAGAGGTTGAACATATATAAAGTATTTAACATTAACATCAAGGCCAGTAATTGTACAAGGGTTAGAGCTTACCTCTTCTATTTTTAGAGAAGAATTGCCTAATGATACAATATTATCTAACTGAGTTTCAGTTAACTCTGTATCAGAGAATAATACGCGCCATTTAGATACAGTAGAAGGAGAACGCCAACGTAGTTTTACTTTTTCATGGTCATATGATTCAACAGTTACACCTTCAGGGCGGGCACAAGGGTTGAATTTTTCAACTCGGATATTATCAAATAATATCCCCATACCTTCGCTATTTAACCAGCTATCATATGTACAGTTGTTATTAAGAGAGATTGCTATGTATTCGCCTTGGCCTTGGTAACTATCTAAAGTAGCAAGGAATTTAACAGATTCGCCTACTTTATCAGTAGATAGAGCTACAACTTCTTCAAATGTAGTTGAGTCATAAGGGTTAGTCATAACACCTACAGAGATGCCTGCAGTGAGACCTGTTTTCAAAGTTACATCAAAAGAGATTTGTAAATTGTTGATAGGTTCAGCCATTTTAGGCATTGCTAAATAGAGGTTTTTAAATTCAGTAGAAGGGCCTCTACGCATGTATACGGCATAAGTAGTTTTTTCTTGTTGTATTTGAGGATAGAAAGCATCACCTGCACTTGATAATACAGTAACTTGTTGAGTTGCCATACAAGGCACTTTGAAACCTTCAGCCATAGAGTAAGCTGCGAAGTCTAATTCATCAAAATTTTGAGAATAAGGCACAGGTTGAACATCATAACATCCTGTTTCAAAAGATGCAGGATGAGACCATTCGCCTTGTACTCCATTACAAACTGCACATACAGTATAGTAATATTTATGACCTGGGCCTTTGAGGTTAGAGATTTCAATGCTGTTTGTTGTTACAGTTTCTTTATAATCCCAATTAGTTATTTTATCAATTGATTCATATGTAAATTGTGTTTTAGAGAGGCAAACAATCCAAGCATCAGCATTGGTATTATCCCAAGAAATATTGATTTTTGAAGGGTCGTTTGGAGTTACTGCTACTATATTTGTAACATTACCACAAGAAGGCATTACAGCAAATTTAATTTTGTCTAGACGGATGCTGTTTATAATTTCAGTTATACCGTTGTCTTGTTCTACTAATATTGCAATAAACTTGCCTTCAATGTCATAATTAACAAAGTCTACATATTGATAAGAGTAACCCTTAACAGCAGAGAATGTAGTTAAAGGCTTGAATGTGTTGATATCACGGGCATCAGCCATGCAGCCAACTATAACAGAACCATTATTGTCAGGGGCATCTATTTCAAAGCTTAAACGTGTAGTTTTTAAATCTACATTTAATTCTGGGAGTACAAGTGCAGTCCAACATTTTTTGTTAGATTTACCAGCTTTGGCTTCAATAATCCAAGGGCGTGTATTAGAGAAGAATCTATCAGTAACCCCAAACATTGTTTCGCTGTTACCTATTGTCAACAAATTAGGCATCAAGATAGCACCTGTTTGTACATCTGAGTTTTCATAACAAACTTGGTAATATGTTTCAGGTTTTTCTCTATCAATGTTGATTTTTAATTCATAAGGTAGTGCATCTATTTTACCTACAGTGTGTAAAATACGGCGGTCACTCCAAGTTCCTTTTTTAGAGCCTTTAATTGCACGGGCATAAACATAGTAATGAGTAGCAGGTTTAATGGTTAAAGAGCCACCGTTATTGAGTACCTCAGCAGAAGCAGCATCAAGTTCGGCTGTTGACATGGCTTTTTCTGCTAATACTACTTCATATTTGTCATAACTGAATGGGAAGTCAAATTTAACAGTAGTTGCAGAGGTTAACTGCATTTGGAAGTTATTAACTTTCAAGACATCAGGGCGGTAATCTACTTTGAGATTATCCATTAAGAATATGTTAGAAGATTCAAATTCTGAGCTGAAAGCGATGAATTTACCTTCGCCTGTATATTTTTCTAAAGATACAAAAACTTCTTCAAAAGCACGCATTGAAGTGATGTTTACTGTATCTACAGGAATGAAAGAATAGTAGTCGACTGGGTCGTCCATGACACCTACTATTAAACTAAATCTATTAGAATTATATGGTGCATGGTTGATTGTAGTAAATGATACATACAAGTCGGCAATTGTTTTGTTTTCATCTAATTCAACTTGTGGTAAGGCAAAATATGCATAAGAGCTTGAAGGTATAGCTTTTTCGGCTTTATGGTCTAGTTCTGCATTGAAACATACTACAGTTGAAGCATCTGGTGAAAGTTGTTTTTTGGCAGAAGCGTCAACTCCTGTATTAATGTAAGGAGGTGTTACGTTATCAGATGAACCTACATAACAGTTGGCTGGATATGTAACTCCAGATGATGAACGGGTATTAAAGTTCATAGTAAAGCCTGGTTTGATTACATTAGAGGTTTCAAATTCTGAACCTGCCCAGTTACTGATGTCTCCACCACAATTAGCGCGAAGATAATAGTAATATTTAGTGCCAGCTTTAAGGCCTGTAAGATTATGTCTATAGAGGTTTTTAGCTACAAGTGTATCTAGAACATTGGCTTTGAAGTTTTCATCGGCTAGTTGTTCAGCAGTAAGGGCTACTGTTGATACTTTAAGGCTAAGGTTTTGAGCATCACCATCATTAAACCAACCAATAATGACTGATTCGTTTAATATACTGCTAACATTAAAACCATAAGGGTCTTCACATCTTGGAGTTGAACGGACTAAGATGTCATCTATTACTACACCACGGCCTAAGTTATCGCTTGCTTCAAAGGCAATTTGGTAGGTTTTAGATCCACCAATTAGACGTAATGTATCTAGTGCCCATTTTTTAATAGGATAGTCATATACTTTGAGTAGTGTCCAATCCATATTGGCATTTGCACGATAATATATTTTTAATGTATCAAAGTCGTCAGTCCAAGTACTTTGGGCATGAGCAAATACCATAATTGGCTGATAAATGCCTTGAATATCTAAAGCTGGAGTTATTAAACGTGTTGTTGCTTTAGATGTAATGTTAGAATTTCCTTTAAATTCTACGCGACTATTGCCATCATAGGCTGCTTTTGGGTATGTTAAGTCGCCTGAATTAACTACCCAGTTGATGTCTCCTTTTACGTTTTCTTGGGTCCATGTAGACGGGATACCGTTTTCAAAACTTTCGTCTAATCTCACTGCAAAGCTTTGAGCTACAAGCATTAACGGCAAAGAGAACAATACTATTAAAGCAAACAATTTAAGTAAATCTCTTTTCATAATCAAAAAAATATTAATTAAACACTAATAATCAAGATACAATACCTCAACTTAAGTTAAGTTTGCAAAGATACAAAAAATTATTTATACTAACAATATTTAACTATATTTTAATCACTTTTAAAAAAATATATTCAATCAATGAAACACCACTTTGCAAGTTGCAAAGTTGCAAAGTTTCTAACAAGCTGATTATCTTACTATTAAGGGAAAAACATTTTTAAACTTTGCAAATACACAAACAATATACAACACTAATAATCAATATATTAGCGCCAACTTTGCAACTTTGCAAGTGACCTTTTCATAGATTCTATGTCACAAATCCACAAAAAACACACTATGAATATGTATTTTCCGACCATACCCAACAGCAAGGTGCAAGCAACCTGTGCCATAGAAAACCGTCATTTTAGCAAAGACAAAAAAAGTGCAGAGTAAAAACTCTGCACTTCATATTTTATAGACTTACTATGTTATTTAACAATAACTTTAGTAGCAGCGTTAGCATTACGAACTACGTAAACACCATTTTGGAGGTTACCGTTCATATCTGTAACATTTTGACCTGTGATAGTGAAGATTTCAAATTCACCGTCAGCCATAATCATACCATTTTGAACGAAAATGTTAGAAAGAGTTACATTTTCTACATCAACAGTAGGTCCGTCTTCGCCAGCAGCTTTGATTGTATAGTACAATGAGAATGCTTTGTTTACTGTAGTTTCAGAGAACATCACAAGACCTGCTGGAACATCGATAGAATAAGTTCCTTCCATAGTAATTGTTTCAGGACCACCGTTTGCAGACAAATTAACCATGACTTTAAATGAATTTGCACTAATTTGTTGCCAATACAAAGGACCCATAGGTTCAGATGCTGTTACATTACCATTTTCGTCAACCATTGTGTAATTCAAGAATACCCATGTTAATTGTGATTGTGGTGCCATTGGCTCAGATACTCTAATTCGTGCGTCAGGATAAGTAATAACGATTTCTGAAAGTTCTGCAACTGTTGAGTTGTTTTCTACTGATACAGTGAATGGCACTTCAACTTCTGTAACAGGTTCTGGTTCTACATAATCATTTACGATTGAGAAGTTCAAAACGAACTCTTTATCATTTCTAACAGGTGGAAGATTAGCTCCATTTTCATTACGTCTTGGATTAAATGTCAACTTGCCTTCTGGAATAACAATGCGATATTTGCCATTACTCAAAAGTTCACCATTTACAAGATTATAACCTTTGTCTTCTGCTACAGCATAAGTAATAGACAATCCATTTTTTGTTGCTGGTAAAATACCTATTTCAGTTGCTGTTCCATCTTCTGCTACTGAATAAAGAATTTTAACTGCAGAAGTAGCCGATACAACTTCTGTAACCTCAACTCCGTCCAACATACGACCTACAGAATCCATACCAGAGAATGTAACAGTAACACTTGTAAACGATTCAAGAACAGCACCTTCTTCGATGCTCCAAGTAGCGATAACTTCAGGAACTTCTGTGTTATATACACTCATAGTACCAGGCAATCCACGAGGGTTTGCATTTTCAGCAAGAGCAAACATATTACGTTCACCATCATATTCAATATAAGCACTAGCATATTCGCTTTCATTATAAATTACAGTGATATAGAACATAGACCAAGTACCTTCAGGAGCAACTATTTCAAAAATTCCATTATCAATACTATTCATTTCAACTACTTCTGTATTGTCATCTGCATCAACAAATGTAGTTTTCCAACTAAATTGTGGACTTTCAGC
>JAZQRP010000127.1:0-3406 GCA_045629685.1 Candidatus Aphodosoma sp.
CGAGATTTTTTCTCGACAAATATTCTGTAGTCCATAATATTTTGAGTTGAAAGTTGAAAATTGAAAATTGAACCGAAAGTCTTTGAGCCTTTGACGATAAAAAGTTAATGGCATACAGCAAATTTCAAATTTCAAATTTCAAATTGATTTAGTTTACTTTAAAATCGTACGTAACTTTTTTAAGGTCTTCGTTGGCTTTAACAATTTTAGATTTGAGTGTCTCTTTATAGTCAACGAGTTCTTGTTTGAGACGAGCATCACCCACAGCCAACATCTGAACTGCCAACAAACCTGCATTCATAGCAGCATCTACGCCCACAGTTGCCACAGGTATTCCCGGAGGCATTTGCACGATAGCAAGCAACGCATCCATACCTTGCAATGTTGCGCTGATTGGCACACCAATCACAGGCACCGTAGTCGAAGCCGCAATAACACCAGGCAAATGCGCTGCCATACCCGCTGCCGCTATAATAACCTCGATACCACGACCTGCAGCACCTTTTGCAAATTGTTCTACTTCAACCGGAGTGCGATGTGCCGACAATGCATGCATCTCAAACGGAATCTTAAAGTCATTGAGCACTTTAGCTGCCTTTTCCATAACTGGAAGATCGCTCGTGCTACCCATAATAATACTTACTCGTGCAGTCATATAATAATTTAGATTTTGAAATTTTTCACTTCACAATTATTCAACATGCAAAGATAATAAAACTTTACGATTTAACAAATAAAATTAACAATTAAATAAAATATTTTTTTACGTTAAAAAACACTTTTCACCTAACCCTATCAAGACAAGACATTTATGCAATAATAATATTAAAAATAAAGTTATTCATCTAACTATATATATAAAATTAACAAATAAACATAAAAAAAAGAGGTCTGAGGACCTCTTTTTTTAATAAAACTAAAAAACAATATTAATAATTAGTTTTCTTCACTTCGAAGTGAGCTTGTGGGTGAGCGCATGCTGGGCATTCTACTGGGGCTTCTTTGCCTTCCATGATGTAGCCACAGTTGCGGCATTGCCATGTAACTGATTCATCTTTGATGAATACTTTGCCTTCTTCGATGTTACGAACGAATGCTTGATAGCGTTCTTCGTGACCGCGCTCTGCTACAGCGATATTACGATACATACGAGCGATTTCTGGGAAACCTTCTTCGTCAGCAATATCAGCAAATTTTGGATAGTCGAGTGACCATTCTTCGTGTTCGCCAGCAGCAGCTGCTTTAAGGTTGTCGAGAGTTTTACCGATAACACCAGCAGGGAATGAAGCTGTGATTTCACACATGCCACCTTCGAGATGTTTGAACATGCGTTTTGCGTGTTCTTTTTCTTGGTCGGCAGTTTCAGTAAAGATAGCTGCGATTTGTTCGTAACCTTCTTTTTTAGCTACAGAAGCGAAATAAGTGTAACGCATACGTGCTTGGCTTTCGCCTGCGAAAGAGCACATTAAGTTTTTTTCGGTACGTGTACCTTTAATTGATTTTGACATAATTGTAATATAGTTTAGAGTTTAGTGTTTAGAGTTTAGAGATTCTAACAAACATAGAGAATCTGGTAGTTCTATACTTATTTTATTCAGTGTGCAAAGATAGTGCAAAAAAAATAAATTTGCAATAGGTAAGAGAAAAAAAAAGCATTATTTTTGCAGATATGGTTATAGTATGTTTATCCTATATTTATAGTATATTTATTGTATATTTATGGTATATTTATAGTATGTTATAGGTAGGGTGGGATTAAGGAGGGAAGAAGAATAGCAACTATAGAAATAATAGAGACTATAGGGACTGTAGGCTATGGGGGCAGGACTGTGAGGATTGTGGGACTGTGAGACTATCGGGAGTATAAAGAAGGGTTCTTTTTAAGGATGTAATATTTTTTTTGTTTTTGTTGTTAGATATTGTACTTTTTTTATTATCTTTGTAGGTTAAATAATTACGCAACTTTGATTTATCACAATAATTTGACTATCAAAGGTTTTAATGTTGCATAATATAAAAACATAATAAAGATATGGAATACAAATTTCAGGAAATTGAGAAAAAGTGGCAACAATATTGGATTGACCATGCTACTTACAAGGTAGAGATTGATGAATCTCGTCCTAAATTCTATGTGCTTGATATGTTCCCATACCCATCGGGAGCGGGATTGCACGTGGGACACCCTCTCGGTTATATTGCATCAGACATCTATAGCCGCTACAAGAGATTGAAGGGCTTCAATGTGTTGCACCCAATGGGTTATGACGCATACGGTTTGCCTGCAGAGCAATATGCTATTCAAACAGGTCAACACCCTGCTATTACAACAGAAAAGAATATTGCTCGCTATCGTGAACAATTGGATAAAATAGGTTTCTGCTATGACTGGAGTCGCGAAGTGCGCACTTGTGAGCCAGGTTACTACAAATGGACACAATGGGCTTTCGTACAAATGTTTAACCATTGGTATTGCAATCGTGCGAATGCTGCAAAACCAATTTCGATGCTTATTGATATATTCAAAGAGCAAGGTAATGCTAAAGTGAAAGCTGCTTGTAGCGAAACTGCGGTGTTCACAGCAGAAGAGTGGAACTCGTGGGATGAAAAACGTCAACAAGAGGTGTTGATGAACTATCGTATTGCTTATTTGGCAGACTTGAAAGTGAACTGGTGTCCTGCATTGGGAACAGTGTTGGCAAATGATGAGGTGAGTGAAGGTTTGTCGGTGCGTGGTGGTCACCCAGTGGAACAACGCGTTATGCGTCAATGGAGTTTGCGTGTGAGTGCATACGCACAACGTTTGTTGGATGGATTGGATCAAGTGGATTGGACTGACTCGTTGAAAGAGACACAAAAGAACTGGATTGGTCGTTCGGAAGGTGCAGAAATGCGATTCAAAGTGGCAGATTCGGATATCGAACTTGAAATATTTACTACTCGTGCGGATACTGTATTCGGTGTTACATTCATGGTGCTTGCTCCTGAGAGCGACTATGTTGCACAATTGACAACAGATGAACAACGCGCAGAAGTAGAGGCTTATCTCGACCAAGTGAAACGCAGAACAGAGCGTGAACGTATTGCTGATAGACGTGTAACGGGTGTATTCTCAGGCTCATATGCAGTGAATCCATTGACAGGTGATAAAATTCCGGTATGGATTTCGGATTATGTATTAGCAGGTTATGGTACAGGTGCGATTATGGCTGTGCCTGCACACGATAGTCGCGACTATGCGTTTGCTCGTCACTTCAACTTGCCAATTATTCCACTTATCGAGGGCGCAGATGTAAGCGAAGAGAGCTACGATGCAAAAGAGGGCGTAGTTTGCAACTCGGGATTCTTGAACGGATTGCAAGTGAAAGAGGCTATTGCTAAGATGAAAGAGTATATCTCGGAACAA
>JAZQRP010000128.1:0-14574 GCA_045629685.1 Candidatus Aphodosoma sp.
GAGTACAGATAACAGATAACAGATAATAGAAAATATTTTATAAATTATGAAAGGGGATAAAAAGAAAGAGAGTAAAGTTAAGAAAGAGAAGCAACCGAGTAAGGTTATGATGTTTTTGCGAGATGAGCGTTTTCATTTTGCACTTGGGGTAGTGATGTTTTTTGTGTCGCTATATGTTTTGTTGGCTTTGGTGTCGTTTTTCTTTACGGGCGGGGCTGACCAAAGTATTGTGTTGGCTGATGGTGTGTCGCGCGCTGATATGAAACGTCAGGTGTTGAATTGGACAGGTGTGAATGGCGCGTTAATGGCTAACTATTTGATTAATGAGTGTTTTGGTGTGTCGGTATTTGCGCTTTTGTTGAGTGCGTTTGCTATGTCGATACGTTTGTTGGGGGTTGAGGTGAATGCTTTGTGGAAATGGATTTTGTTTCCATTATTATTTATTGTGTGGGCTCCGCTGATGATGGATTTCTTCTTCGGAGGTTTGTTGGCTACATCGTTTGTTAATATTGGTGGCGCGTATGGTGCTTATTTGTCGGATTATTTGATTGCGAATATTGGTTTGCCAGGTACGTTCTTTGTGATACTCGGATCATTTATTGTGTTTGCTGGTTTTACATTCTCGGCAACTATTCCTGCTATACAAAACTTGTTTATTAGTAAGAAGAGATATAATGGAGAGGTGGTAATGTCTGACCAATCAGACGATTCAGACCAGTCGGACTTGTCAGATACAACAGATGAGATTGTTGACATCAAAGAAGAGTTAGAGGGTATTGAGATTGAACAAGTCGAGATTGAAGAGGAAGAGGTAATTGAAGAGATTACAGATGACAGAGAACAGATTACAGATGAAGAAGCAAGTGTGACAGAAGAAGTGGAAATTTTGGATAATTCACAATTCACAATTCGCAATTCACAATTAAATGAAGAAAATGTAGAAGTTGTAGAGGTTGAAGTGGATAAAGTAGAAGAGAAATCTATTAATGATTCTTCTGAATTAAATAAGGAGACTACTGGTATTGAAATAGAGTCGGTAGAGGTAAAAGAGGAGGAGAGGGTAGAGGAGAATCTTGAGCCATACGACCCTACGTTGGATTTGTCGTACTACAAATATCCTACGCTTGATTTGTTGAAAGAGTATCCTAATCAGGCTATTGTATTATCGGAAGAGGAGAAGATGGCTAATCGTGTGAAGATTACCACTACGTTGAAAAACTTCGGTATCGGCGTTAAGAAGATATTTGAGACTATAGGTCCTACTATCACGTTGTATGAAATTGTGCCTGAGGATGGTGTTAGAATTTCGAAGATTAAGAATCTTGAGTCGGATATTATGCTCTCGCTTGCGGCTACGGGTATTCGTATTATTGCGCCAATGCCTGGTAAGGGTACGATTGGTATTGAGGTGCCAAATTTGAATCCGAAAATAGTGTCGATGCACGCAACTATAGCCTCTAAAAAATTCCAAGAGTCGAAGATGGAATTGCCAGTGGCTTTGGGTCGTACGATTACAAACGAAGTGTTTATGTTCGACTTGGCTAAGGCACCACACTTGCTTGTGGCTGGTGCTACAGGTCAAGGTAAATCGGTTGGATTGAATGCTATCATCACCTCTTTGCTTTATAAAAAGCACCCTTCGCAATTGAAGTTTGTGTTGGTTGACCCTAAGATGGTAGAGTTTAGCATGTATCGCAATATAGATAAACACTTCTTGGCACAGATACCAGATGCCGAAACGCCTGTTATCACCGATACATCGTTGGTGCTTTCGACGCTCAATTCGCTTGTGCAAGAGATGGAAGACCGTTATAAATTGTTGATGGATGCCAATGTGCGTAATATCAAAGAGTATAACGAGAAATTTATCAATCGTCGTTTGAATCCATATAAAGGACATAAATATTTGCCTTATATAGTGATAATTATTGACGAGTTTGGCGATTTCATCATGACTGCAGGTAAAGAGGTGGAGACTCCGATTGCACGTATTGCACAAAAGGCGCGTGCCGTTGGTATGCACTTGATTTTGGCAACTCAACGTCCGTCGGTGAATATCATCACAGGTGTGATTAAAGCCAACTTCCCAGCGCGTATGGCATTCAAGGTGTCGAGCGGTATTGACTCGAAGACTATTCTCGATCAATCGGGCGCACAACAGTTGGTGGGTAAAGGTGACTTATTGTATTTGCAAGGTGATTCACCTGTGCGTGTGCAATGTGCGTTTGTTGATACTCCTGAGGTGGAAAAAGTGGTGGAATATATTAGCGAACAACAAGGTTATCCAGCACCATTCGAATTGCCAGAACCACCAGTACCAGAGGGTGAAAACAAAGATTTGTCGGGTGTAGATTTGAGTAAAAAAGACCCTTATTTTGAAGAAGTTGCTCGTTTTGTAGTTACAAGTCAGATGGGTTCGACAAGTTATATTCAACGTAAATATAATATAGGTTTCAACCGTGCTGGTCGTATTATGGACCAATTGGAAGTGGCAGGTATCGTAGGTCCTGCTCGTGGTAGTAAACCTCGTGAAGTGCTTGTGTCGTCGGAAGTTGAATTGGAAAGCATGTTGTCGTCGATGTGATGAATAAACTTTTTCGGAAAAGTTAGGTCAAATGGATATGAAGAAGATATTATTTATATTTTTAATAGCCTTTTTGCCTATGTTTGTTTATGCACAAAATAGTGCAGAGCGTAGGGTTAAAGCGGCTGTGACTGAACTTAAACGCTCAGCGTATGAAGGGCAATTCACATTGTTATATTATAGTTCAGCGAATGATGTTACAGATAAGCAATCGGGCGAGATAACCTTAAAGGGTAATAAATTTCGTATAATATTAGGTGGTAATGAAACTAAATTTGATGGTAAAACACAATGGATGTTTGTTTCGGAATACAATGAGGTTTCAATAACGGAGCCTACAGTTGATGAGTTGAAAGATATAAGTCCATTGGCAATGATAGAGCACTATGTTACGAAAGATAGAATTAGTGAAGGGGAGGATGGTGAGATAAATTTTTACCCTATAGAACCGAAATCGAGTGAGTATTTTCGTATTGAATTGCGTCTTGATAAAATGAATTTACCTACACGATTGGTTATACACCAGAAAAATGGAGATAAAATAACTCTTGTTTGGG
The DNA here is from genome assembly GCA_045629685.1 of Candidatus Aphodosoma sp. Classification (GTDB taxonomy): domain Bacteria; phylum Bacteroidota; class Bacteroidia; order Bacteroidales; family Paludibacteraceae; genus Aphodosoma. The sequence continues at coordinate 3,142 of JAZQRP010000128.1, forward strand.
ATAGATTGAATAAGACGAAAGTTGATGATGATTATTTTGTATTTGAGGTAGCTAAATATCCAAATGTTGAGGTGAATGATTTGCGATAATATAAAAAAAGGCTGAGTTAAATTGAAATTTTTTAACTCAGCCTTTTTTATTTTATAAGTTTTATTGGAGTATTTCTTCTACAGATGTGTATGGCATATTAAATGCTTCGCTTACGGCTTTGAAGCAGATTTTGCCATCGACTACGTTGAGACCTTTAGCAAGACCAGCATCAGCACGACAAGCTTCTTTCCAACCCATATTGGCAATGCGTATTGCGTATGGTAATGTAGCATTTGTAAGGGCGCGAGTAGAAGTGATAGGCACTGCACCTGGGATGTTTGCTACGCAATAGTGAACGATACCATCAACTACGTATGTTGGCTCAGAGTGAGTTGTAGGGTGAGATGTTTCGAAGCAACCACCTTGGTCAATAGCAACGTCAACCATTACAGTGCCAGGTTGCATCATTTTTAGCATATCGCGAGTAATGATATGAGGAGCTTTTGCACCAGGTATAAGCACGGCACCAATGATGAGGTCAACATTAGGTAATTCAAGTTCTATATTGTATTGAGAAGAGTAGAGTGTACGTACGTTTTTAGGCAACATATATTCCAATTGGCGAAGGCGAGGGATAGAGATGTCGGCAATCATAACGTTTGCACCCATACCAGCAGCGATAAGAGCAGCGTTGTAACCTACAATACCACCACCAAGAACGAGAACGCGAGCAGCGCGCACACCAGGAACACCACCCATTAGCATACCTTTACCTCCTTGAGGTTTTTCGAGGAAGCGAGCTCCTTCTTGAGCAGCCATGCGACCAGCTACTTCTGACATAGGTTGAAGCAATGGAAGTACTCCGTCTTTTACTACAGTTTCATAGGCCAAACAAGTAGCACCTTGGCGAATCATAGCTTCGGTCAATTCGCGTTCGCATGCAAAGTGGAAGTATGTGAATACCAATTGACCTTTGCGGATAAGTGGATATTCATAAGCTATCGGTTCTTTTACCTTATAAATCATTTCGGCGATTGCATATACATCCTCCATTGTAGGTAGTATAGTAGCACCAGCAGCGCGATAGTCATCGTCTGAATATCCACTACCGAGACCAGCAGTTGATTGTACATACACAGTGTGCCCGTGTTTTACTAATTCTTGAACACCAGCAGGGTTAGCGCCCACGCGATTTTCATTGTTTTTGATTTCTTTAGGAATACCGATAATCATAGTTTTTCAGAGTTTAGAGTTTAGAACATAGTATTTAGATTTAGATAGTGTCTAAATCGTTTTATTTGCGGTGCAAATGTAGTGTAATTTTTTTTTTGTTGTATCAATTATACTAATATTTTTTTTATGTTTTACAACATGTGTTAATTTGTAAGTGATTTTTGTTTAATGAAGGTTTAATAAATTTAACACCTTGATTGTCAGTGGTGAAATTTGTAAATAAAAAGTGTTAAAATGAAGTGGTTGATTTTTAATGAATGTAGTTTTTTTATATATCAGAAAAAAGTAGTAACTTTGCATTGTATTTAATATATGATAATATGGCTTATAAACGCGATGAATTGAAGCAATTGAAGACTGATTTTTGGAATGGTTTTGCTGATTATTGTAATACTATTCCGAGATTGGCGCAGCGTAAACAGAAATTTATGTTGTATAATACTCGTTTGAAGGGTACTGAGTTGAAATTTGATGTGCAGCGTCATGATGTGGCTGTTGTATTGGAGATTAATCATACGGATTATGAGCGTAGGATTGAGTTATTTGAGCATTTTAAGGCATGTCGTATATTGTTTGAAGAGGCTTTTGATGGAATGGAGGTTGTGTATGAACCTTTTTATCAGTTAGAAACTGGTAATGATGTGTGTCGTATATATATACGGTTGAATGATGATGAGATGGATTTTCATCGTCGTGATGATTGGCAAAAGTTTTATCAGTTTATGGCGCGTAATATGATGCGTCTTGAGAGAATATTTAATCAGGCTAAACAGGCGTTGGAGTAGTTTCTTTTTCCTCAGAATACCCACTGTGAGTGGTGGTGGTTTTCTTGCTTGCAGTTTGCTTGAACCTTGCTTAAGGGTAGGGTGAATGAATACACAATGAGATTGTGTATTAATAGGTGGATATAATAAAGGCTGACTTTGTTGGAGTCAGCCTTTGTTTTGTTTTTATAATTGAGCTGTTTTAGCTTTGAGCCATTCTGCCTCTTCTGTTGTGAGATAAGGAGCAAGAGTGTTGTAAACCATGCGGTGGTAAGCATTGATTTGGAGTAGTTCGTCAGGCGACAACATACCGATTTCAATTGAGCGATTGTCGTAAGGGAATAATGTCAATGCTTTGAAGTGGAGGAATCGACCGAATTCGTTTACGTTGTTGTCGTAGTCAGCTACAGCCACGAGGTTTTCGATGCGAATGCCGTGTTTGCCAGCGCGATATAGACCTGGTTCGTTTGAGAGCAACATACCTGGTTCGAGGATTGTTGGGTTTTCGTCCATACGAATTGATTGAGGTCCTTCGTGTACGTTGAGGCAGTGACCAATACCGTGACCTGTGCCGTGACCATATTGCAACTCATTGTTCCACAAGAAGCAACGAGCGAGCACGTCGAGTTGAGCGCCGCGAGTGCCGTATGGGAAAAGTTGGTGACCGAGAGCAAGGTGACCTTTGAGTACCAAAGTATAGTCGGCTTTCATCTCTGCTGTAGGGTTGCCAAGAGCAACGGTACGAGTGATGTCGGTAGTTCCGTCGTAGTATTGACCACCAGAGTCGAGCAAGAAGAATGATTCAGCTTTGAGTTCGATGTTAGACTCTTCGTCGGCAGCATAGTGAACAATAGCACCATGAGGACCATAACCAGCGATAGTATTGAAACTTTCGGTTAAGAATCCCTCTTGTTCAGCGCGGCATTCGTGCAATTTGTCGATAGCCGAGAGTTCAGTTACTTTTTCGCCACGAGCAATAGTCTCTTCGAGCCATTTCCAGAAACGTACGAGAGCAACACCATCTTTGCGCATAGCACGTTCAACGCCAGCAAGTTCGACTGCGTTTTTGATACATTTCATGCGGAATACAGGCGAAGGCAATTCGATGATAGCCTCTACTGCAGGGATTGCTTTATAGAGTGCGTAGTTGCATTTCGCAGGGTCAACAGCGATGCGAGTATTAGCTGCAAGAGCCGAAAGTGCAGGTTTCACGTTTACGTAGTCGTCTGTTTTCACACCAGCTTTGTCGAGATGAGCACGCACTTCGTCAGTCAATTTATCAGGATTGATGAATAGGGTAGCATCTTTGTCAGTTACAAGTCCGAATGCAATAAGCACAGGGTTGTAGTCGATGTCGGCACCACGGAGGTTAAATAACCAAGCAATGTCGTCTAATGCAGTGAGCAACAAAGTGTTTGCGTTAGCATCAGCCATGCGAGCGCGTAGGGCAGTGAGTTTGTCGGCAGTTGATTGACCGCAATGAGTTTCGTCGAATACCACAGCTTTAGATTGTGGCATAGCAGGACGGTCAGTCCAAATAGCATTAATAAAATCAAATTCAGTGTAGATATTTAATCCAGCAGCTTTAAGTTCCGATTCAAGAGCCTTATAGCCATTGATTGAAATCATATCAGGGTTGATAGCCACAGTTTTGCCTGCTCCAAGAGTAGTTTTAAGCCATTGATTGATAGTAGGAGTGCCAATTTCGCCATCTTTTTGGAGAGTAAGACCCGATTGTTGCAACTGTATGCCAGCTTGAAGGAAATAGCGAGAGTCAGTCCAAAGACAACCACCATCGAGGGTGATTACTGCAGTACCAGCTGAACCAGTAAAAGCTGATACATAATTACGTTCTTGCCAATGAGCAGCAATATATTCACTTGCATGAGGGTCAGTGCCCGGAACGATGAGGGCATCTACTTTGTGCTCAGCCATAAGAGCACGGAGGTCAGTTAGTTGTTTCATATATTAGATGTTTAGTATTGTACATTAATTTAGTTGCAAAGATAGAAAAATTTTCGTAATAATAAAAATTTTTTTGTGCTTTCTTAAACTTTTTTATTTTCTATACGTCAAAACAACAAAAGCCGGCTAAAAAAACACTAAACGCTAAACGCTAATCACTAAACACTAAACACTATACTATTATGAGACGTATTATATTTATATTAGGTACTTTGTTGGCTACTATAGCAATATCAGCACAACAAACAGTGACAGTTCAAGCACAAAGTTATCAAGTGAGTGACAATCTCGACCTCGAAGCTGTGGCTATTACATTTGGAGAATCTAAAAATATAGAAGATTTCGAACGTCGACTTAACGACCCCGAAAATCGTATTTCCAACCTCGATTTGAACAACGATGGATATGTCGATTTCTTACGCGTAGTCGAAGTAGAGGAAAAAGGCACACACCTTATTGTTATTCAAGCCGTCATCGGACGCGATTTTGTATCAAGACGTAGCTTCAATTATTGTCGAAGGCGAAACCAAAACATCTACAACAGTGACTATCGTCGGCAATCGCGACATTTATGGCGACAACTATGTCATTGTACCTCGTTACACAGTCCGTCCCGTAATATTCGATTGGTTTTGGTTGCCAACCTACGTAGTCTATCGTTCGCTTTGGTATTGGGACTACTATCCTCACTACTATCACCACTACACTTGCTTAGGTTATCATAGCTATCATCGCTATATTCACACATGGCACACACATCACCATCACCACTGCGATTTCCATCGTCCAGTCGAATATCATCACCATAACCACCATGTCGAAATGCATCGCACCGTAGCTCGCAACGACTATGCCTCACAACGTCCAAATCAAGGCTATCGCACCGAGCCAACACCAAATCGTCATCTTGAAACACTACCATCACCACAAAGTCGTCCAGCAGGCAGTTCAAGCACAAGCCCTAATTATAAAGCCGATAGACCAACCACTCGCACACAATCAATTACAACAACTACACGTCGCCCTGCTACAACCACCACCGCACCAGCTTCTACATCACGTCGCACGACACAATCTACGACTACCCGAACCACTTCCGAAGCTCGTAAATCTACCACATTGCCAGCGCGCCTAACCACATCAACCACGACACGTAAAGCAACGACTACATCAGCTACAACTACAAATTCACGTACAACGACAGCAACGCCAAGAACAATCACTTCAACCTCACGTAATCGTTCAACAAGTTCAACAAGTTCGTCAGTTCGTCCATCAACGTCATCAAGTAGTCGTTCTACAAGTAAAACAAATACATCAGTACGTCCATCGTCATCAACTTCACGACCAAGTGGTTCAACAACACGCACAACATCAACAGCCGTAAAAACCAATAAAAATACGTCAATAACACGTAGATAAACGTTACACTTCAGATACTTCAGACATAATAAGAAAAATAGTCAATCTCACTTATTATGAAGGGGGCAGTGGTTTGTGAAAATCGCTGTCTCCGCCTTTTATATCTATATACATCAACTCAAAATCCCATATTATCACTCTTACCTTTCCTTATCTATAACATACTATAAATATAGGATAAATATACTATAAATATACTATAACCATACCTGCAGAATATTTTTTAACAGATAACACTCACTCTTACAAAATCATTATTTTATGATTATTTATGAAAATTAAATAGCAACTTTTTTATTTATTTTTTGTAACTTTGCAGTTTAAATAAAAAACAAAGAATAGAGAATTAATTCTCAATTCTCCATTCTCAATTCCCCATTTTAATTATGATAGTAATATTAACCGGAGCAGGAATTAGTGCCGATAGTGGAATAGCAACATTTCGCGATTCCGATGGTTTGTGGGCAAATTATCGTATAGAAGATGTTTGTACACCCGAAGCATTAGTGCGAAATCGTGCTAAAGTAATCGAATTTTACAATATTCGCCGCAAAGAATTACTCGAAAAAGAACCAAATGCAGCTCATATAGCGTTGGCAGAATTAGAACGCGAGCAAGAAGTGTGCGTCATAACACAAAACATCGACGACCTACACGAGCGAGCAGGTAGTAAAAATATACTCCATCTACATGGCGAATTGCGCAAACTACGTAGTTCGCGTAACGAAATGGCGACAATACCAATCGAAGGGTGGGAACAAAAATTAGATGAAAAACACCCTGACGGCTCTCTTTTGCGCCCATTTGTAGTTTTCTTTGGCGAGTCAGTGCCAATGTTAGAGAAAGCTATTGAAATAACTGAAAAAGCTGATATATTAGTCATCATCGGCACATCGCTCAACGTCTATCCCGCAGCATCATTAGTTCATTTTGTGCGACCTGATGTCCCAATTTACATTGTTGATCCAGCTGTAAATAACACTGATACAGCATTTAATGCACCTCGTATCTCAAATCCAATCACCTATATTGCCAAACGAGCCGCACTTGGAGTCCCTGAATTAGTGGAACAATTAAAAAATAATAAATAACAATTAATAATTATGCATTGTGCATTATGCATTGAATATTATGGAACTATCTTTTGAATTCTTCTTATTACTAGCAGGTATATTGCTCTTTGTTAGTATCATACTTGGAAAAGCAGGACACCGTTTTGGTGTACCAACACTCTTAATGTTCTTATTTTTGGGTTGTATAGTTGGAAACGAAGGGTTAGGTTGGATTGATTTTCATTCGCCACAAGTAGCTCAAAGCATAGGTGTTATAGCATTAAACGTCATTCTATTCTCTGGTGGTATGGACACCAAAATACACGACATCAAGCCTGTAATGTTACCTGGTCTCACACTAGCAACCCTCGGCGTATTACTAACTGCTATAATGACAGGAGGATTCATCTACTGGATTACAAATAGTTGGTTTACAGCAGTCTCGTTTACATTTATTGAATCACTATTGTTAGCAGCCACAATGTCATCAACCGATTCAGCATCTGTATTTTCCATTCTTAGATCAAAAAACTTAGCCCTAAAAGAAAATCTACGTCCATTATTGGAGTTAGAGTCGGGTAGTAACGACCCAATGGCATATATGCTTACAATCGTATTACTACAACTTTTAAGTGCGCCAAATGTAAGTGCAAGTGAAGTTATATGGCTATTTATTCAACAATTTACACTTGGTATGGTCTGTGGCTACTTATTAGGCAGATTATCGAAACGAATAATTAACCGTATAGATTTAACTAACGACGCTTTATACTCAGTCTTACTTATCTCCGTAATGCTATTTATCTTTGGCTTTACCACATGGATTGGTGGTAACGGATATTTAGCTGTATATATTGGCGGTCTCTTTTTGGGTAATAGCCGTTTTGTACATAAGCGTAGTTCAATGAAATTTTTCGACGGTCTCACATGGTTATTCCAAATCATCATGTTCCTCTCGCTCGGTCTATTAGTAAATCCATCCGAACTATTGTCCGTAGCAGGCATAGGTATTATGGTCGGATTATTTATGATATTTATTTCGCGTCCATTGTCGGTATTGCTATCAATGTTACCATTTCGTAAATTCTCATTGAATGGACGTATGTTTACTTCGTTTGTCGGTTTGCGTGGGGCAGTACCAATTATTTTTGCTACATATCCAATGATAGCAGGCATCGAGAATGCCAATACAATGTTTAATATAGTCTTCTTTATTACAATATTATCACTTGTATTTCAAGGCACAATGATACCGCAAGTAGCCCGTTGGCTTAAACTCGATTTGCCAATGAAGACGAAAGTAAAATTAAAAGAGTTTGATGTGGAATTTTCCGATGATATTAAATCTGCCATGAGTGAGATGCAAGTAACTGAAAAGATGATTGCTCACGGCGACCGATTAATGGATATCTCCATACCAGATCATACATTAGTGGCAATGGTGAAACGTAATCAACAATATTTTATTCCTCGTGGAAATACTCATTTGCTAGTTGGTGATAAAATATTGATAATTACCGATAACGAAGAAGCAATGAAGGAAGTTAAAAATATTTGGGTAGAATAAAAAAGAAGGATATATCCCTGCTTTTTTCAATATTGTTGGGCATGAAAAATAGTTATATATTATTATCATTTATTATTTTACTATTAGTAGGTTGTGTATCTCAAAAACATAGACTCAAAGGTTCTGAAACCTTTGAATCTACTATTATAGCTCCAGATACGAGTATTATACCTTTGTTTGATGCTTCGGTGCTCTATATATTATCGAGAGAATATGAAAATAATATTGATACATTGCGTAGTATGGGAGAGTATGTAGAAGAACGATTGATTGAAATATATCCAGAGAAAGCATATCGAGGTATGATGTCGAAAGTGGCAGAGCAAACGATGAGTCGGTTGCAAATTATGCGAAGGTCACCTCAGTTTCGTGCTAATGCAATTGATGGCTTAACATTTTCTTCACTTAATGAATCATATTTTAATTCAGTATCGGATTCGGCTGAAGTGGAGCTTATGCAGATGACAGAAGCGGAAGCTTCTGTTTATTGGGATTTGAATGCTTTGGCAGATAGTAAAGGTAATTTTCGATTAACACAGATTGATTCTATTCATGTTTTTGATAGTGAGTGGGGGTTGAATGCTGTGTTAATGGGTGACGAAATTCCTTATCTTGCAAAAGAAGAGTGGGTTATGTCATTCATAAGTATGGGAGTTGCATCTTCTACAATTTATCGTATTTTACAATCAAAAGCTCGTGCAGAGTATGTAGCTCGACATTTTTTTCATGCTAATACAAGTTTTGGCAAGCGAGGAGATGCTTATAAGCATATATTTGTCAATATGCTTTTGCGTAAATATACTACATCGCAAATAGCATGGTTAGTAATGGATGTTTATTGGGAATGGGCTAGTGTGAATAGTCCATGTGATAATGTAATGGATTATCATAATAACCTTGTAGGACGTGAATATCAGTATGAAAATTTTCTAAAAGATAGTGAAGATTGGCGTAGATGGGCATATATTGTACGTGATTTTGTTAATGACACTACGCATAATGCTGAATTTATGAATTGGCGTTTGAATACTCCTACATTGATTGTGAATGAGGAAGAAAAAAAGGTTGATCCAAGGAAGTATATATATTGGAGTAAAGATTCGGAGCCACTTAGCGAGGCTAAAAAGATGAGTGAATAAAAAATAGCAGAGTGCAATTCAAACAAGTTTGATTGAGTCTGCTATTTTTTATTTAGTTTTTGCTATTGCAAAAACATTATTTTATTTATCGATTGCTCTCACTTATCGCAATTATTCCATAGAAGCAAGGTATTTTTCAGCTTCCATAGCTGATTTACAGCCTGAAGCGGCAGCGCAGATAGCTTGGCGGTAGATAGGGTCGGCTACGTCGCCTGCTGCGAATACACCTGGTACATTTGTAAGAGGGCGGAATGGTTCAGTAAGGATGTAGCCTTCTTCGTTAGTGTTGATGTATTTTTTGAAAATGTCGCTGTTAGGGTGGTGACCGATAGCGAGGAAGAAGCCATCGATTTTGATGTCAACGATTTCTTCGTCTGGTTCGCCTTTGCGTTTGATGAGTTTAGCACCTTCGAGAAGGTCTTCACCATAGAGGCTTTGAGTGTTGTGTTCGAAGAGAACAGTGATTTTTTCGTTTTTGAATACGCGGTCTTGCATTACTTTAGATGCACGGAGGAATGGTTTACGCACGATGAGGTAAACTTTTTCGCAGAGACCAGCAAGGTAGCATGCTTCTTCGCAAGCAGTGTCGCCACCACCTACTACTGCAACTGTTTTTTTGCGGTAGAAGAAACCGTCGCAAGTTGCGCAAGCAGATACACCTTTGCCCATATATTTTTGTTCGTCGGCGAGACCGAGATATTTAGCACTTGCACCTGTAGCGATGATTACAGTGTCGGCTTCGATTACTTTTTCGCCATCGATAGTGAGTTTTTTAGGTGAGCAGCTGAAGTCAACTTCAGTGATGCAACCGAAACGTACGTCTGTACCAAAGCGCTCAGCTTGAGCACGGAGGTCAGCCATCATGAGGTTTGCGTCGATACCTTCTGGATAACCAGGGAAGTTTTCGATTTCGGTAGTTTGAGTTAATTGACCACCTGATTGCATTCCTTCGTAAAGAACTGGAGCAAGGTTAGCGCGTGAAGCGTAGATTGCGGCAGTGTAGCCAGCAGGGCCTGAGCCAATGATAAGGCATTTTACTTTTTCGTTCATATTTTAGATTTTTAGTAGCGAGTAGCGAGTATCAAGATTTACTCGGCTTCGCCTTGTTATTGTTTTTCGAATCATTTGGGGCTACAAAGGTACGATAAATTTGGCATATTAGCAAATGTTTTTGTTTATTTTGCGAGCCAATTTTCGGGGTTTTGTATTTCGGTGTCTTTGTAGAGCATGAAATAGAGTTCGGTTTTGTTGTCGTTTTCGGTGTCGGTATAGACTTTACCTATTTTTTGTTTTGTGCTGACTTTATCGCCTACTTTGACGTAAAGTGTTACTAGATTGGAATATACGGTGCGGTAGTTGCCATGTTTTACGATTACGGATTGGTTGCTACCAGGGACAGAGAAACATTGAGTTACTTCGCCTTCGAATACGGCACGAGCATCGGATCCTGCGGGGATTTGGAAGTAAGTTCCTTTGTTGTTGACTTGCACTTTGTCGAGGAATGGGTGGGGTTGTACGCCAAAATGGCCGCTGATGAAGCCTTTTTCGACAGGGCGAGGGAGTTTTCCTTTGTTGGCTTCGAAGTTGCCTGCTACGAGTTTTTCTTCTTTGCTGAGTTCGTATGGGTCTTTTTTGCCTTCTTGTTTAGCTTTTTTTGCTGCTTCTTCTTTTTGACGTTTGATTTCGGCAGCAATCATGTCTTGGATTTTTTGATTGAGTTTGTCGGCTTTCTTTTGTTGTTCTTTTTGTTTCTTTTTTAAAGATGTTTCTTTCTTTTTGAGAGATGCGAGTTCGTCGTTACGTTTGCGTCGTTGTTGTTCGAGGCGTTGTTGTTCGAGTTCTTTTGCGCTCACGGCAGTCTCTTTTTGTATGCGGTTTTCGGTCAGAAGGTCTTCTTCTATTTGGAGTTGTTGTGTGATTTTAGCTATTTCTTGAGCTTGATATTTGCGGTGAGCAGCTACTTGTTGTAGATAGCGGAAGCGGCGTACGGCTTGGTTGAAATTGTCGGCTGAGATGACGAATAAAAGCGGTGAGAAGTATTTATGATGAGAATATATGGCACGTGTTGTTTGTGCATATTCGTTGCGGAGGCGTTCGAGTCGCTCTTGATGAGAGAGTCGAGAGGCTTGTAGTGATGATATGTTTTCGTCGAGTAGTCCGATTTCTTTGTTTAAGGCATTGATATAGTTGGTGCTTTGTTTGATGGATTGTTTTAGTAGATTGAGTTTGTTTTCAGTGCCTTTTTTGTTTTTTTGTGTTTC
>JAZQRP010000129.1:0-2742 GCA_045629685.1 Candidatus Aphodosoma sp.
CGAAATGCTTGTGGGGTTTGTGCTCGCATAATAGTTGAACGATTAGGAATACGAGCTACGCATCCGTTTTGCATTTCATAAACTGTATCAGTAGAAGGTATTGCAACAACTACTGCTTCATGCTCCTTGAGGGCTTCGCATACATCACTGATAATACGCTGACTAACAAATGGTCGTGCAGCATCGTGCAACAAAATATTGGCAGTGGCAAATTGCGCAGACTCAAGTTTATCTTGATATAATCGTATAGCATTAACGCTCGACTCCCAACGCTCTTTGCCTCCAGGGATAATATGACGCATTTTAGTCCAATCATTCGCTTGCAACATCTTCTCAGCCTCAGCAATATAGTCGGGATGCATAACGATGCAAACCTCATCAATAGACTCAGCCTGCTCAAATGCATCGACCGAATGCTCTAATATAGTCTTTCCATCGGCAAGGGGCAACAACTGTTTCGGCATATTGCCACCCACTCGCGCACCTACGCCACCAGCTAATACAACTGCTAGATTCATAGTTTTGGTTAGAGGTTAGAGATATATAAACATTAAATATTAGCAAGTAAATCCTTGATTTTGACAAATACTTTTGTCAATATACTCCAAGAGTATTTCTCTTTTTCGAGAATAAGATATTGAGTATAATCCTCTTGTCGGTTGTTTTCGTAATAGTCGACGATAGCATCGGCAATAGCATCGGCATTTGGTTCGGTGGCATAGCCCATTTGATGGTCGTGCACAATCTCACCCAAACCACCTACGTTAGTGACCAACATAGGTTTTTCGAAATGGAAAGCCACTTGCGTTACACCACTTTGAGTGGCAGTTTTGTAAGGTTGCACAATAAGATTGGCAGCACCAAAATATTTACGCAAATCGGCATCAGGAATAAATTCGTTGCGAATTATAACCTTATCAGTTAGCCCATTGTCGGCAATTTGTTTACGATAGAGCTCCTCTTGCTCATAAAACTCGCCAGCAACGAGTAATCGCAAATTTGGCATTTTGGTGTGTATCTTGCCCATAGCATCAAGCAATAGGTCTAACCCTTTGTAGGCACGCACTAGTCCGAAAAACAACATATAATCCTTATCGGCATCCAAATTCAATGCCTTGCAAGCCTCGGCTTTCGGCATACGCTCGCCGTAGTGGTCATAAATAGGATGTGGCGAAAAAGTTTTTGGTTTATTATGTTTGTCTAATCTATCAATATCACGAACAACACTATCAGACAAAGCGACAAAACCATCGGTACTCTTCACATAGAAAGGGGCAAACAACTTATCCAACAGACTTGGTTCGTGTGGTATCATATTATGCACCAAAGCCACACAACGAGTTTTGCCATTGCCCTTCACGATACGCTCTATAATGCCATAACAAGGAGCAAAAAATGCCATCCAATAACAAGTGATAAGCATATCGGGCTGCATTTTGCGGATTCGGCGACCCACGCTCACCCAATTGAATGGATTACACGAATTAACCCAACGTTCAATCTTCAAGTCGGTAGGAGCTATTTCGTTGGAATATTGCGTTTTGCCAGGAAATAGGAATGATGGATATTGCAACGTAAACGTGACAACCTCAACATCGTGCCCTTCAGCTTGAAACTGACGCGCAAGACGCTCATTGAACGTAGCCAAACCGCCACGATATGGATATGCTGTACCAAGAATGACAATTTTCATTATAATCTTATTTTATTTTTAACATAAGTACAAACTCATTTTTTAGGACAAATAATTTATTCGCTACTAATAAATTCGTAAGGTTTATTCTGTTTTTCAAGTACATACCTTATAATTACAATCTTACTATCCGCACGTGCCAATTAGGGCTTGTACTTAAAAAAAGAAATTGTCCTTGCAAAATGTAAAATACAAAACAATAATCGTAAACCTAACAAATTAAATCTGTACTTATGTTAAAAAAACATCAAATACGTGCTTTGATTGCTTTTGAAGCTTCTTCGTAGCCAGGTTTGTCGAGAAGGGCAAACATATTCTTTTTGTAAGCCTCAACGCCAGGTTGGTCGAATGGGTTAACACCAAGGATATAACCACTTATACCACAAGCTTTTTCGAAGAAATAGAGCAACTCGCCAAGATAGAACTCGTTCAAACGAGGCAATGTGATTTTCAAGTTAGGCACACCACCATCGACGTGCGCAAGCATAGTGCCGAGTTCTGCCATTTTGTTCACTTCATCAACACGACGACCAGCGAGGAAGTTGAGACCATCGAGATTAGCCTCATTAGCAGGCACGCGCACTTCGTGTTCCATAGTTTCGACAGAGATAACAGTCTCGAACAATGTGCGTTCGCCATCTTGAATATATTGACCCATTGAGTGAAGGTCGGTAGTGAAATCGACTGATGCAGGGAAAATACCTTTACCCTCTTTGCCTTCGCTCTCGCCATAAAGTTGTTTCCACCACTCAGAAACATAGTGCAATTTAGGGTGGAAATTAACTAATATCTCAACTTTTTTACCAGAACGATAGAGTTCGTTACGCACAGCAGCATATTGAGCAGCAAGGTTGTTTTCGAACTCAACATTCAATCCGCAAGCTTCTTGCATACGGCGAGCACCATTAACAAACTCTCTGATACTGAAGCCAGCAACAGCAATTGGCAACAAACCTACAGGAGTGAGTACAGAGAAACGACCACCCACGTTATCTTCGATGACGAAAGTTTTATAGCCCTCTTGAGTAGCCAATGTGCGCAACGCACCA
>JAZQRP010000130.1:0-2793 GCA_045629685.1 Candidatus Aphodosoma sp.
AACTGAACTCCTGCTCATAGCCGTTATTTCTTGCGTAGTCTGTACTATGTAAGAAAATCAGTTTTTGCTGTTTCTCAACCATTTACGTTTGCCTTATTCAATTCCGTAATCGTTTGCTTTGCTACTTGCTTTCCATGTTGCCCGCCATTCATACGCAACATCTGTGTGCTTGGCTAATGGTGTAAGTATAGAGAATGTGGCAAAGATGCACGGGCACTCAAATATTAAGATGACGCAACACTATGCAAAAGTGCTTGACAGTTCGATATTGAAGGATATGATGAATGTAAAGAGTGCTATAGTGAATTTAGGATAGAAGTCTGCGGTACGCTTCACTTGCTTTCGCCCCATTATAAAGTTAACTCGGAGGGCAATACCTGCGAGTTCAAGCCTAAGGGTTTTCGAGTAAAAAATTCTCTACGATAATTTTTTCACCCGAAAAAACTCTTCGGTATCACCGTCCGAGTTGAGGATGGGATTGGGACGAAGCAAGCGAAGCGACCTACGACGCATAAATTAAGATCAAATCTATTAAGAGTATCAATCGTGAAATTTAATTAGAGGCGCCATTATAATAAAAAACAGAGTTGGGGGACAAAGGCAGCTCGCTCCCAACTCTGCATAACAATATTCTGCGTGGCTATTCTTTCTAACCGACTTTATACCCCTTCGGGTATAATTGGCGGTTGTCGAGTCGTCATCACCCCCTATCGGGTATAAAATTAAAACTTGCCACGATAGCAACTTTGCAATACTCGCTCAATATCGCTTTCTCGATAGAGGATTTTACCTCCGAGTTGGCGGTACGGCAAAATACCATTGTTGCGATAGTCCTGCAAAGTGCGACGACTGATTTTCAAGCGTTCAGACAACTCTCTATCGGTCAAATAATGTTCGCCGCCCAATAGTGGCTGATTTTCGTCTGCCATTGTTGCGGTATCTTTGGCAATGCGGTCAAGCTCTGAAAATAGACCGCGTACCCACTCATGCTTGTGTGTGATAACTTCGTTACTCATATGCATAGAATTTATATGTTAAACATCATTACAATCTGCGATAAGCCGCTCCACATCTTCGGGACGATAGTAGATACGATTGTTAATCTTTGAGTGTGGCAATCGCCCACTATCCCGAAGGGTCTGCAATGTGCGAGGACTAATCTTTAATACCTGGCAGACATCTTGATTGTCCATCCAATCGCTCATACGCCTGCCACCACGCTGGCGGTTAATGCTATCCATTCGCTTAACGAACTGCCCAAGGCGCAACACGAGCTCCTCAAAGGTCTTTTTCTCGATACTGATAATCTCCATAACTATTTCATTTTTACATTAAACATTCGCTTTTCGAGTGCTAAGTAAAAACAAAAAATAATACACTCTGCAAATTCGACATAAGGTGTCATCACCTATCATCAGATTGCATTTCTGGAGACAATAAGAAGTTGCAAGATGGTCGGTTGGTCATATGGTCACATTAACCGTTGGTCGGTTAGTTTAATGGTTGCAACAAACCAACAAATCAGCAGACCAACCATTATGTGTTGGTCATAAACGACCATATGACCAACATCATTTAAACAGGCTAAATTATTGAGCTAAAAAGAAGGGAATGTGTAATAATTTTCAGGCACTGGAATTTATGTTCAAGCGAACATGGCAAGTTGTGTTTTGGGGCACCCGAAATGTTTTCGGCGTCCCAAAACTACCTATCGGTATCCTACCCTCCAAAGTCGGGCGGAAATGGTGCTTTTATATTGCAAAGACCTTCACTTTATGTACAAGTTTTATGCTCCGAATAATCATATAAACTATTCGAATGCTCATTCCTAAATTATAGAAATTACAATTTATGCGATAAAAAAGTTACTTTAAAAAGACACAGTTTCGCATATTATCACTAAATTTGCGGTATACGCCAATAAAATGTGTAAATGATGAAAGATTTAAATAGACTAAAAGTAGTATTGGTTGAACAAAAGAAAACCGGCAAATGGCTTGCCGAGCAGTTAGGTAAAGATCCCTCAACGGTTTCTAAATGGTGCTCTAACAAAATGCAACCCTCTTTGGAAATGCTGACTAAGATTGCCCAAATACTCAATGTAACAACCAAAGATTTGATAAATTAGTTGATTAGAAAAGATTAAGCAAATAGTACTGATATTTAACGGTCTATTGTCGATAGTAATTTGTAAGATAATAGTATTCAAAATAACTATAGTATCTATTATTTAGATTATTAGAGGTTTAGATATTGATATGAGAGTTTTAATAAATATATGATTATGGCTAAAAAGAATGATAATATTGAAGAACCTTTAGAGAAACAATTATGGAAAGCTGCAGATAAATTGCGAAAAAATATAGACGCAGCTGAATATAAGCATGTTGTTTTGGGACTTATTTTCCTAAAGTATATATCTGTTTCTTTTGAGAAATTATATGCAAAATTGCAGTCTGAAATAGAATTAGGGGCGGATCCTGAAGATAGAGAAGAGTATAAAGCAGAAAATGTTTTTTACGTACCTCAAGAGGCTCGTTGGAGTACTCTTGTAGTGAATGCTAAAGACCCTAAGGTTGGCAAATTTATTGATGCCGCAATGGATGCAATTGAAAAGGAAAATGCTACATTAAAAGGTGTACTACCCAAGGTCTTTGCGCGACCTAATTTAGATCCAACAAGTCTTGGCGAATTGATTGACTTAATCGGGAATAGCACGCTGGACCCCAATACGAATAGCGCAGATCTTCTAGGTCATGTGTTTGAATATTTTTTAGGAGAATTTGCATTGGC
>JAZQRP010000131.1:0-12427 GCA_045629685.1 Candidatus Aphodosoma sp.
TCAGTTTCGTCCTCGATAGTGAACGGAGGAGTAGCCGACACATTGAGCACAGTCATCTCATTTACAATGATTTCGATGTCGCCAGTAGCCACTTTATTATTTTTAGCCGAACGCTCAGCCACAGTACCACGCACTTGTAGCACATATTCACGACCAAGATGATTAGCCTGTTCGCAAAGTTCAGCATTCACTTCATTGTTAAATACCAATTGAGTAAGACCATAGCGGTCGCGGAGGTCAACAAAAGTCATACCACCCTTTTTACGAGTGCGTTGCACCCAACCAGCGAGAGTCACATTCTCGCCAAGATTCGCGAGGCGAAGTTCGCCACATGTGTGAGTTCTAAACATAATTTCGGTATATAATTTTATTTGTTATTTACTTGTTAATTAACCATTTTCCAATATTCCTCCTCTGTCTTAGGGGAGATCCTCGCAGAGGGGAGGGGTTAATATAAATTCAACTTGCAAATATACAAAAAAAACTTGAATATTTGGTATGGATAGAGGAGATTTTTTAGTAGGGGAGTAAATCATAATGTGTGTTTTATAAAAAGTCCCAGAAGCTCACAAAGAGATTACTCCTATCACACGTGAGAACGAGTAAATTATAGTGAAAGTCCCGGAGGGACGAAAGAGCATAGACAGGGGTGTAAACCCCTGGTAGGATGTTTTATTACACAATAAACCCCGAAGGGGTGACAGATTTAACAAAAGTCCTCAAAGAGGGCGAACAACAAAAAAACGCCACACAATCAGATAAATAGATTGTGAGGCGTTTTCAGATTATACTTTTTATTAGAAACTTAAAATACAACCCACTTGATTAGGTGCGACACCAAAATTAAGTGTTATATTTGGATTTTTCTTTGTGCATAAACCATTATAGTAATTAACAGCTTTTTGTTTTCTATTATAACCTACTATTAATGTAGGAATACATGCAATTTCAAATAAACCAGCAAGCCCGCCTATATAATAACTAGCATAGACATTAGAGCTTGTATTCGCTATAATTATAGACATAAGATCTAGAGTTAAGCCAACACCCAAACAAGCCCATCCTGTTTTTCTTAGTACTTCTCCATTAACCCAAACATTATATGCCTCTAGACAATTTTTTTCTAAGTAAGATTTAAATTCTTCGGAAGACATAAATTCGTTGTTACTTGTTTTAAAAGAATTTTGTCCTATTTTTGTAATGTGAGGTAAATAATTTGCAGAAGATAGATTTTCAATTTCTAATTTTTCTTCTTTTTTTATTTCTACATTAAAAGACTCAACTTCTCCATTACTGTATATAATAGCAGATATATTAGATAGTAATTCAACAAAAGTTGGACCATCTATATTAGTTGTTTTTTTGTATTTAACTTCAGTAGATGATACTTCTAAAATTTTTGCTTCAATGCGTTTAGAATCTTTTGTAATAATAATATCTTGTGCAAAAACACTTAGTACACAAAATATTGTACATAACAAAGTAATAATTTTTTTCATAGTATTTTCCCTGAATTCGTGTCGGGCGCAACTTTTTATAGATTATAAAATAGGATACAAAAAAAGCGGGACTCGCATTATTGCTGTTCCGCTTCACAGGCTCTGGTATTGCCTTTGCACCGAACAAGCAATACTGAAGCCCACGCTGATATGTATGAACACACGCCACTCACTTAAGTAGCATGTACATGGATATACATATCCCGAGGTCATCAATATGCTGCTATGTCTTGGTGCTTTAATGAATTTACCAGATTCGTGAAGCCAAGTCAAAGCGTTATATGACGCCTTATATATAAATATGTCTTGTAAACATCCCACCCTCAACGACAATCCATCGCTCATCCCTATGCGTGGGCTCATTTACGTTGCAAAGGTAGTAAATGTTTTTTATATTGGCAAGGGTTTGAGTGTGTATTTTGCGGACACGGCATGCCGTGTCCCTACTAGTGGGCGAGCCAATGCAAAAAACAACCTCTAATGTTTATATTTCACCATAACCTATCATAAAATATAGGTTAAGTTGGGTTAAGGTATATTTTATGGTGGGTTATGAGTTTTTGTAAGGGAAGAGCTATTGGCATTAAAAAAGCTGTTTCGTATGAATGCGAAACAGCTTTTTTAATAGTTAATATTTTGATAAAATTTGTTCGATATCTTGTTTTAGAATTGGTATATGTTTTATTATTAATCCCCAAAGGAATTCAGGAGTTACACTATCATACCCATGGATTACACGATTTCTTGTGTTGATTATCTCTTTTGCATTAGGTAATTCAAAATTAGAATCGATTTTAAGTATTCTATTCATTGCCTCACCCATGATTTCTACTTTTCGTTCCGTAGCGCTTCGTCTAAGAAAATCTTTTTCAAAGTTCTCGAATTGCATAGGGTAGTCAACAAAATAACTTTCCAATTCATTTATTGCATCAAGTATGTCTTGCAAATATGTCAAAATGTATTCATCCATAAATAACTTGTTTTGTGCGATTTATGTTTTGAAGTAAAAATCTATTTTTAATTCCTTTGGCTTCAAGCAAGTCCACTTCGCGCTTAAATAGAGTAGTTAGAGCATCTTTAAAGTTGAAGTAGTTAGAAACATAGTCATCAATATTTTCGTTATTGAATTCTACAATCATATCAACGTCGCTCGAGTCGTTGAATCTGTTTGTTAGAATAGACCCAAAGACTGATAATGTTTTGACATTGTACATTTTGCACAATTCAAAAATACGATTTAGATTTAATTCAATAAGTTTCATATTTGATATTTTCGGTGTTGCAAAGATAATATATTTTTTTTATAGTGCAAAATTTATACCGAAAAAACTGATATTTAGAACGTCCATTTTGCGCCGACGGCAGGGAGGGCATAGAAGCCTTTGTCGATGAAGTTGGTCGAGATTTCTATTTCGCCACCGAGGCTGAGATTGAAGTTGTCGCAACCTTTTATCTTGTTGAGGTTCACCCAAAATTGTGGTTCGGTCATGAATATATACTCAGTGCCTTGCCATGGGCGAGGTTCGCGACAAAAGTCGAAGTAGCCATAGAATGAGCACCAGCCTTTGGCAAAATCGATGCCCCACACGCCAGTTATCTGGAAGCTGTGTATGTCGGGTTTGCCCGAAAAACCAATTATGCCAGGATTGATTTTGTATAGAGCCGAGAGCGACCAAGTCTTGCTGAAATCCTTCGAGTGACCAGAGTAGGTAGCACCAAACAACCAGCTGTTGTTGAACGACATAGCAGAGTTTAAACCACCATTATATTCCACGTGAGCCGATAGCCACGATAGTTTACTGTTTTGCCAAAAACATAGTTCGCGAGCGATTTCCCAATAGGCACCCACCATCTTGGGCGCACAATCCATATCGACGAAAAAATAGGTACTACCGCCAGCGTCGGGACGAAACATTTCGACCGTCGAAGTCACACAACCACGCTCGAAGTCGTACATAACTTGTAGGTTTTGAGCTTTAATACAAGTAATTTCTATAATGAGGAATGCTGTAATAAGTAGAGATTTTAATCTTTTCATATTTAATTATGGTTTATATTTGTGCAAAGATAGTAAATGTTTTTTGTTCTTGCAAATTATGGTATTTTAGTTGTGCGCTATAAAATTACGCATAAATATTAAAAATAATCCGCAAAACTCTTGCGGATGTTGTTTTTTATTCATAAATTTGCACACTGAAATGATTGAAAAGCCACTATACACTGATATATGTATAGTCTCGCTACTTGCTACTCGTTACTAAATATCTAAAATATGAATATCAAACGATTATTGATTATTGACCGTTGTTTGCGTGACCGTAGTCGCCAATGGAGTCTCGATGATTTGATTGAGGCTTGTTCGTCAACTGAGAAAAATTCGCGTCGTTCGGTGCAAGCCGACCTTGAGTTGATGCGTAGTGCCGAGAGAGGGTATAGTGCGCCGATTGTGGTGGTAGATAAAAAATATTATATTTACAAAGATGAAAACTATTCGCTTGTAAATCAGGCGTTGAGCGAATTAGATAAGAAGAACATAGAAATTGCGTTGGCTACGCTGAAAGATTATTGCGCATTTGCAAAAATGAATAAAATCGGTAGTAAATTGTTTGATTTGCATTGTCAGATTGCAGAATGTGCAGGAATGGAGCGACCAGAATTGTTTGGAGGTAAGAATATAGAGCCAACACATGTGCGTTTGTGGGTTGATTATGAGCGAGCTGAAGGTATTTTGAATACTCCATTGCATCAGTCGCAACGATTGGAGCAGGAGGAGATTGATGGTAGTATAAATATTCTGCTCAATATACCTATAACAGAAGAGTTTGAGACATATTTAGCAAAAAATCACAAACAGATAATGGTTATGTCGCCAACCTCCTTAGCTAATAAAGTGAAAAAATTAGTGGGCGAATAGATTCATGAAATATAATTATAAAGGCTGTGTCGAAGTATTAAATTTTGACACAGTTTTTTTTTGTGAGTAGAATATAGATATTACAACAATATTTTGGCACGAGATTTGAGATTTTCGTAGTATCAATTATCCACTTGTTTAACAACAGTCGGCGGTTGGACCGTCGGCGTATAAAAAACCACTTTTATTATGAAAACCAAAACTTTACAATGGATTGTAATGGGATTCTTCGCATTAGGTTTTGTAGGATTGGCAATACCTTGGACATTCCCATTTTTTGTAGTGCTCACGCCGTTGGCAGTCGTAGTGGCATGGGCAATGTTGATTATGGCTCACGAGCGCCCAATCGATTGGCGATTTTTTTCAGCCCTAGGCATCGTGTTTGCACTGAGTTATGCAGTCGAACTACTGAAAGTTCACGCATTCTTTGGCGAGGGCCTCTTTTTCTTTGGCGATAGTTTCGGACCCATACTGTTGAACATACCGCTGATGATAGGGTTGTGTTGGGTGGCATTGTTGTATATTTGTGCCGCCATAGCCGAGCGGTTGAATACCAACGTGGTAGTCAAAGTGTTGGCAAGCTCGGGGTTAGTCGTTTTGTTCGACATCGCCTTAGAGCTCGTAGCGCACAAACTCGATTTCTGGTATTGGACGTGGGAAATCCCGATTTGGAACTACGTTCTTTGGTTCGTCTCAGCCGTGGTGATGTTCACGATTATGAAACTATTTGGCGTCCGTATCGAGAATCGCCTCGCCACCACGATGTACGTCACGCTCATCATCTTTCTTCTGCTCCTTCACGTTATTATATAGTTGTAGCATAACAACTTAAACCATCCACCTCGTCATACGCATCCAATTTGCGTGTGGCGAGGTTTTTTATGGAAGGGTAGTTGAAATATGTGTTAAATATTGTTAAATATACTAATTGGATATATTTTGACAAGAGTTGTCAAAAAAAGGGTCATAACTTTGCAGCCTGAAAATACGAACGTTAAAAAAAACAGTTTTATTATGGCTAGAAGAAGAAAAAAATCGGAGAGCGAAACAGCATTGTATGATGCAACAAAGAGTTTCATCGACAATTTCGAAGTATTGGTATCAGCGGCAGAGGATTGCGAGTTGAAGGAGGAGTTTTTCGAGCAATATCGCGGGTATATCGATGCAGCGTGCGATGTGCTTCATCTCACCGAGCAAGAGGTCATTGTGTTGTGTCTGTTTCTGAATAATTCGGATAAAATATACGATTTTGGAGAGATGGCACGATTCTATGATTGCACGTCGATGAGAATTATGCGCTATATGTCTGCGTTGAAAGCATTGCAAAATAAAGGGTATATCAAAAAGGAGGTGTATCATGGCAGAGATGGACTTAAGATTTCGCATCACGCACTCGAAACAATAAGTCAAGGCAAGTGTCTTGAAGAGGCAACAACAGAGAATGGACTTAAGCCCATGGAGTTTATGAGGAGATTGAATGCTATATTTGAACCTATGCGAAGACGCAGTTATGATTTTGAGACAGGACGAAGATGTAATATCGAGGGAAGTAATGTAGATGATGAGGTGATGAATTTGTTACGTAATAATACCCATCTCAACATCTCATGTCGAATACTCGATATGCCAATATCGAAATTAGATAAAACCATATTACTCTATTTCTGCACAGAGGCAGTGTGGGAAAATAATATGACTATTGATAGTGACACTATGAAGCGCATTTTCGACTCAGATGGCTTTTTTACCTACCGTGAGATATTGGCAGGCGAGCACGAATTGGCAAGAAGAGGGTTGATTGAGGTGGTGACCGAGGAGGGGATGTTTAGCGAAGAAGACGAACTATCGTTGACCGAAACGGCACAAACCGATTTGTTGAAACCCGATTTCAACTTCGTACAAAAAAAGAAAGGTAAATCTTTCCATAATGTATTGAAAAGCGACTCTGTTGTAGAGAAGAGTCTATTTTTTGGAGAAGAGAACCAAGCTTCGCTCGACACACTCAAAGAGTTGTTAGATGAAAACCGAATGATTGAGATACGCCAGCAGTTGCAATCTAAAGGGTGGGGATTAGGTTTCACCTGCTTGTTTTATGGAGCTCCAGGCACAGGCAAGACCGAGTCGGTGTTGCAACTCGCTCGCGAAACAGGGCGCGACATCATGCAAGTCGACATCTCGTCGGTGCGCACCAAGTGGTATGGTGAGACCGAGAAATTGGTCAAAAAAGTCTTTACCGACTACAAAGATTTCGTAGCGCAGAGCGCGAAGACACCGATATTACTCTTCAACGAAGCCGACGCCATATTGTCCGTGCGTAGCGAACTTAGCGCAGATAGCACATCGTGCACCAAGACCGAAAATGCCATTCAGAACATACTGTTGCAAGAGATGGAGACCTTCGACGGCATCCTCATCGCCACCACCAATTTGACCAACAATCTCGATGCAGCCTTCGAGCGCCGATTCTTGTACAAAATCAAGTTCGAGAAGCCCGATCTCGAGGCAAAAAGCGAGATATGGCGTTCGTTGATGCCAAGTTTGACCAAAGACGACGCCCTCATCCTAGCATCCGAGTATGATTTCAGCGGAGGCGAAATATCCAATATCGCGCGCAAATGCTTCATCAACGAGCTATTGTTCAAGCAAACCACCACTCTCGAGCAGATAAAATCAACATGCTCTCAAGAAAAACTAACCAAACGAGTGAAAATCGGTTTTTGATATTTAATAGATGAGAATTTTATCAAAGATGACAAGATTTTTCAGGAAAAAAAGTCTGTTTTTAGGGGTATTTTTTAGTGTTTTTAGGGACTTTTAGGAGTGTTGAAGAAAGTTAAATGTTTGATTTATAGTATGGTAGTAGATTTGAGATGTCGTATTTTGCAGATATAATGCGGTTGCAAAGTTGCAAAGTTGGTTGTAATATCCTGGTTATCAGGAATATATTTTGTTTTTGTACTTGCAAAGTTACAAAATAACTTTTTTGTAACATTAAGATAATCAGGTTATTAGTGACTTTGCAACTTTGCAACTTGCAAAGTGAGTGCAAACCGAGCGTAATCAAAATTTATTTTAGATTACCGAGGTGCAGCCTCACTTCGTAAATTTAATTTGCAAAGTTGGTGTTGTTGGGCGTAAATAATTTTGGTTTTGTGTTAATAATTTTACTTACGTGAAGTTGGGCTGCGTTTCGACATAGTTCTATCGCTTTCGGCTCAAGGACCGTTGGTTCAAATAAGTTTGACTTTGCATTACTCGCTTTGCTCGTGAAATTGCTATTGTTCGGAAAAGATTAAGCAAGCTTATCTTTTCTCTTGCTTAATTGTAATTTTCAATTTGCACCAACTTTGTAAACTTTGTAGGTGGATGGTGTAAAGATGGCTGTTTTCTTCGGTGCAGCTTGCTTGAGGGTAGCTATTGGGTAAGGAGTAGGGAACAAGGAATAAGGAATAAGGAAAGTAACTATTATATGATAGAATTTATAGATATGATAGGGATTATGGAGAGATATATGTTATGGTGAGAAAGTTGAGAAAAGTGAGAAAGTGTGGAACAAAAAGTGTGGCTTTTGTGTGGAACGTATCTGTGGAGTTTTGTAAGAAGTAATAAATTTATTTCCTTGATTTAGATTTGATAGAGACAGTTTGTCAAATTAGAAAAACATCCATAAAAAATCCCCACCAGCCTAATACCCGAAGTTAGTGAGGATTTTTCTTTTCTGCAACCCTTGCAGAAATTTGCGCAACTTGGAAAAATTTATTACATTTGCTCAATTAAGCAAAACAGCGAGAAAAATATGAAAATATTTTCATTTTTGTCATAAGTTGTCAAAATGGAGTTGTATCTTTGCAGCGTAAAAATATATACGAGAATATGCGCAGAAATAATGTAAATAAATTTGTAAACCACGAAAATATTAACTACCTTTGTGGGTATAAAAAAAAGCCCTACATCGAGTGACGCAGGGACAAAGAATTCTACGGCTTATAGCCTTATTGTGAAAAGTCTCACAATTTGTATCTTTCGTGCGCAAAGGTACGACAAATATTTGAATTAACAAAACAAAATTATAAAAAAATATGGGGAAAATTTTAGGTTTAGATTTAGGAACTAATTCTATTGGTATTGCAGTTCGCAATGAAGATATTGATGGTAAGCTAGTTGACCAATTGGAATATTACTCTTCAGTAGTATTCAAATCAGGTGTAGGAAAAGAAAAAACAGGCGAATTTTCTTTTGCTGCACAGCGTACTGAAAAGCGTTCTGTGCGCCGAATGTATCAGCATCGTAAATATCGAATTTGGGAAACTCTTCGCGTTTTGATGAAGTATGGTTATTGTCCGCTTACGCAATCGGAATGGGAACAATGGGCTCGTTACGACAAATCAAAAGGTTTGAAACGTCAATATCCTGTTGATGCAAAACGCTTCGAACAATGGGTGCGTCTCGATTTTGACAATGATGGTAAGCCTGAGTATACAACTCCATACGAATTGCGTGCAATTCTTGCAACTCAACCTCTAGATTTATCTGTAGAGGAGAATCGTTTTGCTGTTGGTCGTGCGTTGTATCATTTTGCTCAACGTCGTGGATTTAAGAGTAGCAAAGGTGATACAAAAAATCAAGAGAAAGAAGATTCTAAAGAACAAAATGAAGATATTGCTGTGGCACTGAAAAAATCAGAGGAAAAAGCATCAAAGGCTATCACTAGTTATATGCAAGAACAAGGTCTTGTTACTATTGGTTGTGCTATGGATGCTTTGATAAAAGATGGTATTCGTGTGCGTAATAGCGAATATACTCCTGTCAGACAGCAGTATATAGATGAACTTAAGGCTATATGTGAAATACAAAATTTATCTTTTGATTTCTACAATGAGATTTCTAAAGCCATATTCTATAAACGACCATTAAAATCTCAAAAAGGCACAATCGGCAAATGTACTTTAGAGAAAAACAAATATCGTTGTCCTGTTAGTCATCCTGAGTTTGAGTTATTTAGAGCATGGTCTTTCATCAATAATATCAAAGTTAATAAAGAATCATTATCTTTAGAAATAAAGCAAGATTTATTTAACGAATTATTTATAGGTAGAGTTAAAGATAGTTTTAAATTTGAAGAAATCACTAACTGGTTAAGCAAAAAATTCTCTTGTCAGTTGTCATACAAAAATAAAACTATTAATTACAAAGAGAATACCAATGTTAGTGGTTGTCCTGTCGTGGCTCGTTTGAAGAATATTTTAGGTGATGAATGGCAAACTGCTGTTATTTATTCTCAATCAGAGCGTAAGGGTAAAGATAAGAAAAAAGGTTTACATCAAGTATCTTATAATTATCAGGATCTTTGGCATCTGTGTTTTTCGTGTGAAGATGCTAGAGATGTTGAGTTTATATTAGATAAAAAAGGTGTTATTTTAACAGAAGAGCAAAAGAAACAATTAGGTAAACTATGGAATTCTATTTCTCAAGGTTATTCAATGTTGAGTCTGAAAGCTATTCGTCTTATTAATGTTTTTTTGCAAAAAGGTTATATCTACACCGATGCTGTGTTGTTAGCTAAATTGCCTGAAATTATTGGCGAAGAGTTGTGGCGTGAATATGGCGACACAATCGAAGCTGCTTTGGCTGATGTAACTAACGAAAATCGTTTCGAACGTAAAGTGCTTAATATCGTCAACTCACTTATTGCTAAATACAAAGTATTGGATGAATCTGAACAATTTGCACGATTCAATTACGAATATATTTTAGATGAACACGACCTTAAAGAAGTCGAACGTGCCACTATCGATTCTTATGGTCAAAATAAATGGAATGAACTCCCACAATCTGAACAAAAATCTATTCTTTTAGCTGTAGAATCGTACTATCAAAAGTTCTTCCAAGACAAAAAACGCGAATATTTCAAACCATTTCCTCTTCAAGAATCGTTATCTCGATGGGTTATGAAATTCTTGGCAGAGAATGGTATACGTATCGAAGAAGAACAGTTTAAACAACTTTATCATCCATCGCAGATAGAATTTTATGCTCCTGCCAAAGAAGAAACTTATAAAACCGAAGATGGTACACTTGTTTCTAAACGATTATTGCAATCGCCTGTCATAGGAGCATTTAAGAATCCTATGGCTATGCGCACACTTCACATCTTGCGCCAACAAATCAACAAACTATTGAAAGCTAGTATCATCGATGAAGACACTCGTGTAGTAGTCGAAACAGCTCGCACACTCAACGACGCCAATATGCGTTGGGCTATTGAAGCATATCAACGCAATCGCGAAGAGGAGTATAAAGCAATCAAAAAACGCATAGAAGAAGTATATGTTGGTCGTGATATAACAGATGACGATTTAGAAAAAGTTAAGTTGTTAATTGACCAAGCTGATTTAGGTCATCCAAAAGAAGATAAGCCATCTCGTGAAATTAATTTTTCAAAAGGTGAAATGGTGACTTTTTATAATGAATGGATGAAAAATCAGATTGCAAAATATAAATTATGGCTTGAACAGGGTTGTAAGTGTATTTATACTGGTCATC
The DNA here is from genome assembly GCA_045629685.1 of Candidatus Aphodosoma sp. GTDB lineage: Bacteria > Bacteroidota > Bacteroidia > Bacteroidales > Paludibacteraceae > Aphodosoma. The sequence goes on from JAZQRP010000131.1 coordinate 10,957, forward strand.
TTATTAACATAACTAATCTTTTTTCTGATAATAAATTTGATGTTGAGCATACTATTCCTCGTAGTGTTAGTTTCGATGATTCGATGGCTAATCTTACTATTTGTGATGCTGATTTTAATCGTAGAGTAAAAAAGAACAGAAAACCTACTGAGTTAGAAAATTATGATGAGATTTTGGTTAGAATTCAACCATGGATTAGTCGTGTTGAAAAACTAAAACAAAATATTGAGTACTATAAACATTGTTCGCATATTGCTCAAACCAAAGACAAAAAAGATGAGGCTATTCGTCAACGTCACTTGTGGGAGTTAGAGTTGGAGTATTGGGAGAAAAAAGTTAATACTTTCTTGATGAAAGATGTACCTACTGGATTCAGAAATAGCCAATTGGTAGATACTGGTATTATTACTAAATATGCCTACCATTTCCTTCGTTCTCTATTCTCTGATGTTTCGGTGCAAAAGGGTAGTGTAACCGCTACATTCCGCAAAATTTTAGGCCTACAAACCGAATTCGAAAAGAAAGACCGTAGCAAACATTCCCACCATGCTATTGATGCAACTACATTAACTTTGATACCAAAATCCGCCCTTCGCGATGAGATGTTGAAACTTTTCTACGAAAGAGAAGAGGTTGAAAAAGAGTGGGTTGAAGATTCGTTAAACTTACGCAAAGCAATAGATAACCAATTGAGAACTAAACTCAAATCTTGTCATATTGGTAGTATTGATGGATTGGTGTCAACAATCGAATCTAATATTTTAGTTCGCCATATCTCAAAAGACCAAACTTTGACTCCTGCTGGTCGTCGTGTAAGGGTGAGAGGCAAGAAAGTTTATGTCGTAAACGCCGAAGGCAAAGAGGTAGAAAAATGGCAAAACGGAGATATTATTCGTGGTCAATTGCACCAAGAATCATGGCTCGGAGCTGTGCGCAAAGCTGAATTATTACCTAATGGCAAAACACTTAAACGCGACGAGAATGGTAAAGTCGTTCAATTAGATGATGTAATTTATGTTAAGCGTAAAGAACTAAAATTTAAAAAGAACGATATGGATTCAGGATTTAAATCTTGGGCAGAATTGCGCAAAGAGGCAGTCAACAAACCTTTGATTGATAAATTAGAAAAACAATACGAAGGTTTGTCTTTTCAAGAAGCTTGTGAGCAGGGTATATATATGTTAGATAAATATGGCAATAAGGTTAACCGAATTCGTCATATTCGTTGTGAGGTGTCTATAAAGAATCCTCTCATTGTTAAAAAACAAACCTATATTTCTGATTCAACTCCAAGTTATAAGCAAAATTATTATGCAGGTATGGGTAGTTTATATTGTATGTGTCAATATTATAATGCTGAATCAGGAAAGAAACATTACGAAGTAGTTAGTCTTTTTGATATAGCTGAAAATAGAAAAGAAGGTAGAGATGATTTATTGCAAGAAATAGAAGTTAAGGGAAAAGTTTATAC
>JAZQRP010000132.1:0-3682 GCA_045629685.1 Candidatus Aphodosoma sp.
CAAACGTTATTCTCGATTATTTCCAAGCAGTCCCATTTAAGAGTAATGATAAGAGAGGTTATCAATTAGTAAGTGAGTTGATTTGATTAGAAGGGACAAAATCTTAAAAAGTTGTCTCTACTATACCCGATACAGAAATTAACAAAAAATGTCCCAAACTAATACAGAACCGTAGGTAAGCAATTACTTATGGTTCTTACTTTTTAATGGGTTGATATATATATGGTCTATAAATTCCCGATTCAAGAAGCGAGACAAAACCGCCTTAATTAGAGAGCATTTAGTGCATACTAAAAATTCCACAACATTAGCTATTATGCACCAACACACTTACATCTATTCATAATTTTCCTCCTCTACTTTTGCTAAAAATACCAGATACTACTAATAAGCCCCCCCCTCCCAAAAAGTTTTATCCCTCCTCATTACATATAGAAACATTCACGCTGTGGTAGATTACCCCTTTATTCCCCTCCTCATTATTGATAAGAAAAAGAATTATTAACTATTAAAACTTTATCAAAATGAGAGATTTAATTATTATGCCAGAAAGAAGGGCTTTAAATTTAGGCCAATTCGCAGAAGATGCAACAGTTATCGTTGACAACGTTTCTAGAGCAGACAAAAGTTTGCATTTCATTGAAGCCAATACGGTAGAAGTGGACTTCAACCATTTAGCTAATGAGTGTATAACCCCTGTTTTTGCCAAAGACAATGAATTGACGATAAACCATGCTCAATTTATTGACGTTATCGCGGATGCTGCGCACGATTTCTTTAAGGGTGAAACGGTAGACGCTCCAAACATTCGTGTTTCGCACGTAATCAAAGGACGAACACCCGAAGCCATTCACAAGAAAGCCAACGAACTCCTAGAAAGCGAGAAAACCATCTATTACGAAAGATGTGCTTTCAGTATCGACGTGCCAACTATCTACGAAACAGTAGAGGGCAACAAACTCAACCTTTCCATAGTTGGAGTGAGAGCCTATAACCAGATGAACCTCTATTCAAAGAAAAGTCCCGAACTTTTCAGATTGGCGATTGGCTTCAAGAACCAAGTTTGCTGCAATATGTGTGTGTTTACAGATGGATATAAGGATGATTTGAAAGTTTCAAATGTGTCAGAACTTTATAAGGGCGCTTTAGAACTTTTCCACAATTTCAACCCAGCCAAACAAATTCATCTTTTACAAACTCTTGGAAATACAACCATGAGCGAGCACCAATTTTGTCAGATTCTTGGAAAGATGAGATTATACCAATGCTTACCTACGAACATGCAAAAACGATTGCCTAGAATGTTGCTAACGGATACACAGATAAACTCTGTGGCCAAATCGTACATTAACGATGAAAATTTCTGTGGCACGGGTGGCGAACTAAACATGTGGAAGTTTTACAATCTTCTAACGGGTGCAAACAAGAGCAGTTATATAGATTCTTTCTTAGACCGTTCTTTGAATGCCACCGAAATGGCTACAGGTATAAACATGGCTTTACATGGTGATGAGAAATATAAATGGTTTATTGATTAGGTTATGAAAGACGCTGTTTTAATCATTAAAGCTATTATTATAATCATAGCGGTGGTGGGATTGTGCTTTGCATTCCCACCTTTCTTTTTACTATTACTCATTGCGTACATTATTTTTACAAACATTCGCTAATTATCAAAGTGTATGTTTCGAAGAGTATCAATTAGTTATAAAATTGACACCTTTCGGAACGTACACTTTTATTTATTAACCAATAAAACTGAATATTATGGGCTTAAAATACTCTACCACGACAGCCGATTATTTGGAGTGGAACGTCGCCATGAATCTTATTAGAAAATTGGCATTAGATGAGAATTACAAAATGTCGCTTCTTATTGCGATTGGTTGTTTCACAGGATTACGGATTTCTGACATCCTCGCCTTGCGATGGAATCAGATACTGAACACCGAAGAGTTTTCAGTAATAGAGAAAAAGACAGGCAAGAAGAGAATCATCCGTTTGAATCCACAGTTACAAAAGCATGTCAAAGAATGTTACAGGCACATAAAACCGATTGGAGAGAAAGCGCCGATATTGGTTAGTCAAAAAGGCACAATCTTCTCAGTCCAAAGAATCAATATTATACTAAAAGAGATAAAGAAGAAATATCAATTAAAGATAAAGAACTTTTCTTGTCATTCACTTAGAAAGACTTTCGGGCGACAAGTTTACAATATGAATAATGAAAATTCAGAACTTGCATTAGTCAAACTCATGGAATTATTTAACCATAGTTCCGTGGCCATAACAAAGCGATATTTAGGACTGAGACAAGAAGAAATATTAGAAACGTATGATTGTCTAACATTCTGATTAGATAAGGTGGCTTCTCTCAGAAATGAGATTGGCCACTTTATTTTTAGTAGGGAGCTATGGCTTGTACGCCTCGGGAGGAGTCACGCTTTAAATATGCCCATTTTCTTATGTTGCTGAATAAAATGTAAGTTCTTTTAAAATAAGCTTGCCTTTTAAAACATCTTTTACTATTTTTGCTGATGCTTTTCCGTAGGGCTGTAGAGCAGTCTGCAAGGAGGAGTACTTTTTTAGTAAAAGGTGTTATTGAAATTATCTTCTAAAATCAAATTCTCGCAAAATTTGAAACGGTATGAAGATGATGACAGTAGCACCACATCATTGGTATGTATGGCCATTGTTGGCTTTTCACATATCCTTTGGTGTGGGCTATTGTTTTATCCATACCGTAGGCAATGCGAGAAGCCTGATTTTAGGATAAGACAGTAAGTTCCCACACCTTTTTTTTTAATCTGCTTTCATCTGGGAATTGGTTAGCTATATTTATGGAAATATGAGCCGATTAAAAAAAATCCTAATTATCGGAGTCACTTTAAGTATTGGTACATTAAAATCATTCGCAGACATCGAAGGAAGAGGTAGAATAGATAGCGGTAGCCCATCAGATTCCACAGCAATACTACTTGCAATAGCAGGAATCGTTATTGGTGCATTGTTTATTCCTGGACTTCTCGGAGAAAAAGACAAAAACAATGCTGTAGATAAAGAAATGTCCCAAATGGGATGTGCAGGCATTGCAGCTATAATCATCGGCATAGTACTCTTACTCGGAATGTGCTCCAAATAATAATTTATAAAGTTCTTCTAAATCACTTCAAAATCATCCACTATGGCAACTGTCACTATACGAAACTATCATTTCCCTATCCGTTTTTCTTATAAAGGGTGGAATATTGAAATTACAAACGAGACAGGCTTTTTCAGCATGAAAGACCTAAAGGTGAGAGTCAAAATGCAAGTCAATTATGAAGGTATTAGCAATAGCATTGCTCATGCCATAGCAAAAATGGCATCACTTAAAAGTATGTCACAACACTCTTTTATGCGACAATGTGGATTTGATTCAATAAAAGAAGATTCAGTTGTTTATCAGAGAGAATATGACCGCATCGTAAAATTGGCCACTGATTTCGCAAATAGAAAAGGAAATATAGAGTATTCTTTAGCTATGAATGGAAAAGCGTTAGACAGTTTCTTTGGGCAAAACATTAGTGCTACAGAGAAAGTGTGTCAAAAGGTAATTGAAAACATCGACAAAATCTACGGTGACGTACAGGATGAGTTTTTGAAAACATTAAAATAACCACTTTTATGGCACTGGTCATTG
>JAZQRP010000133.1:0-4037 GCA_045629685.1 Candidatus Aphodosoma sp.
AGCTTTGTGAGAAAGGATAAGTTGACCTTTTTTGTCTTCTTGGTTTTCAATGAACACTTCAACTTCGTCACCTACTTTGAGGTCTGGGTTGTAACGGAATTCGCTCATAGGGATGATACCGTCTGATTTGAAACCGATGTTTACAACAACTTCACGTTTGTTCATTGAGATGATTGTACCCATCATGACTTCTTTGTCTTTCACTTGGTTGAGTGTACCATCATAAAGGGCAGTTTGTTGTTCACGTTCTTCTTTTGACATAGCATCGCCTTTTGCGTATGCATCCCAGTCAAAATCAGCTTGTGGAGTTAAATTTTTGAATTGATCCATTTTAATTAAGTAATTAATTTTCAAATGAATGGGTTAGACATTATATTGTTATTAAAATCGGGCGCAAAGTTACAACTTTTTTTTGAACTGTGCAAGTGTTTGAGTAATAATTTTTTAAAATATTTTTTATTGTGTTGAGATTGGGGGTATTTGTATGAAGGTTTTGAGGGTTTGGATTTTTTGTGGTTATGGTTATAGTATGTTTATAGTATATTTATCCTATATTTTTAGTATATTTAAAGTATGGTGTAGTTAGGGTGAGGGTAGGAAGAAAAGATAGCGACTATAGGAGCTATAGCAACTATAGAAGAAACTGAAAGTATGGTTCTTTGACAGTTTTGTGTGACCTCTTCGTGGTTTAGGATGGAGGGGGATAATGGAGGTTTGGTGAGAATTTTTTGGAAAATATTTTGTTGATTGGAAAATAAATTTTACCTTTGCAATTGTTGATGTGAGGCGATGATTTAATTGAACATATGTTATTAGTAACTAATAATCAACTAAAAAGGAGATATTTTATGCGAAAAACCTTATTATTATTGCTCTTTGCGGTGATGAGTATAGGTTATTCTATGGCTGAAACTACACTGCGTATCGAGTATCTCGATGGAGCGGAACTGACAAAGATGTTGTCGGTTGTAGGTCGTTGGGAGTTTACCGATGGTAAATTTATCCTCGTTTCTACCGAAGGCGAGGTGTTGGCAGAAAAAGCCAGCGTGTATGATGTAAGAAAAGTGGTGTTTAAATCAGAATTAACACCTGTTGCGACTGACGAAACCACTGCGCAACTTACAGTTTATCCTAATCCAACGCAAGATGTGTTGTTTATCGATGGACTCACTGAGGGCGAAACAGTGCGTATCTATTCGCTTGAAGGGCGTTTGCTTATGAGCGAAGTGGCATTGCACGAAGACTCGGTGCAACTCAGCGTTGCATCACTTGCCGAAGGTACATACCTTTTGCAAATGGGTACTGAAATCGTTAAGATAATTAAGAATTAAGAATTAAGAATTAAAAAGACAGAATAACATAAGAACATAAATTAAATTTTTTTATTATGTTCTTTTGTTTTCTAAAAAGAATCTATAATATGAAAAAAATAATGACAATTATATCGGCTTTGGTGTTTGGATGCACTATGCTGATGGCTCAAATGTATGTTTATCGCAATGGCGAGATTATATGGCAATGCGATCCAATGACAATTGATAGTGTGGCATTTCGTGCCCCTATGTTTACAATTACGGCTACTGCCAACGATGCTACAATGGGTAGCGTTGCAGGTGGTGGCGAATATGCCTACGGTACAGAGGCAACTCTTACTGCCGTAGCTAACGCAGGCTACGAGTTCGTGCAATGGCAAAACGGTCAGACCGAGGCTACTATCGTAGTCAGTGTATTTAGTCATGCATCGTATATGGCTTATTTCAAACCTGCATCGTCGGGCGAAGGTTCGGTAGTTGGTGAGCTAACAGGTGCATTTTCAATCAGCTCATCTGAGCAAGTGTTGTTCTCGAAAGGTAACCTACAATACAATGCCGCTACAGGCGATTGGCGTTTTGCTGAAAATCAGTATGACGTGATAAGCGGTGCAAATAGTAATATTTCGAATATCTATAACGGCTATATCGACCTTTTCGGTTGGGGTACATCGGGTTATGACAATAAATACCCTTATATGACATCGACAACAAACGCTGATTATGGCGATGGCACAAACAATATAGCAGGTACAAACTACGATTGGGGTCAAAACTGTTTGATTTCGAACGGAGGCGAGCGTGGCGATTGGCGTACGCTTACAGCATCGGAATGGACATATATTTTCGAAAATCGTCCATCGGCTTTTGACCTCTATTCAACTGCTACGGTAGTGGGTATGCCAGGTGTGGTAGTGTTGCCAGACGCATGGCAATTGCCAGAGGGAGTGGTATTCTCGCCACGTGTAACGGACTATATAACCAACACATACGATGTAGCGATATGGACGAAGATGGAAGAGGCAGGTGCACTATTCTTGCCAGCAGCTGGTTATCGTAGTGGCACAACTATCGGTGCAGTAGGCGAGCAAGCAATCTATTGGTCGGCAACATCGGCATCGGCAAATCAGGCAAGTAGCGTATATTTTGCAGCAGGCAAGATGATGACAGTCTATTCTGCAGCACGTAGTTATGGTGCATCAGTACGTTTGGTGTCGGTGAAGACATTGTGTGCCGTAACAGCGAAAGTCAATCACCCTGGTATGGGTTCGGTGTTGGGTACAGGCTCTTATACATCGGGCGAGAGCGTAACCGTAACAGCACAATCAAACGAAGGGTATGAATTTGTGCGTTGGTCGGATGGTGTAACAGCAGCAGTGCGCACATTTACCCTTGAAGAAAATACTCATTTCTTCGCTGAATTCCGCTCTACATTGGCACCAGTTGGCGCAATAGATGCAAAATTCTCGGTATCGTCAAGCAAACAAGTACGATTCTCGAAAGGTAACCTCCAATATCAAGCATCTACTTCTACTTGGCGATTTGCAGAAAATCAGTATGATGCGGTAGGTTCAGATAATCTCAATATCAGTAGCACATACACTGGATGGATAGACCTCTTTGATTGGGGTACATCTGGTTATACAGGTGTTATGCCTTATAGCAAGTCAGATTACGCATTCCCAGATGAATATAAAGATATAGCTTATACTAACTACGATTGGGGGCAATACAATGCAATCTCAAATGGTGGTAACAAAGCAGGTTTGTGGCGTACGTTGTCGTATAGCGAATGGGACTATGTGTTGTTTAATAGAGCAAATGCAAGAGAATTGTATTCACAAGCGACAGTGAATGGAGTAACAGGTCTTATTCTCCTTCCAGATGAATGGGTAGCACCGATAGGCATCTTCTTTTTGCCCGCAGTGAATGATTGGACATCTAACACCTATACAGCCTCAGAATGGGCACAAATGGAAGCATCAGGTGCAGTGTTTATTCCTTCGGCGGGCTACCGTGGCCGCGTTAATGTTTATGATATTGGTACAAGCGGTTATGTGTGGTCGGCGTCTTGCCGCCAGGACTATAGCGCTTACTGCCTTTACTTCAGTTCTTATGAAGTTTACAGGAACTTCAACTATCGTTACTACGGTCAGTCGGTTCGACTCGCCCAAGACTTTTGATACAATGCACAATTTTCTCGCCTAACTGCTCAAAGACCTTCGGTTCACAATGCACAATTTATAATGCATAATGCATAATTCGTAATGCATAAATTAGTTGGATTGGGGTGTTGTTATTTTGAAATATTTTTTGTAACTTTGCACTCCGTTTGAAAATGGGGTGCATTTTTTGTATCTTGTTTTTGAACGGAAATTTGTGGGAGGTTCTTTTTGTAGATTCGTCCGCTTGTATGGAGGGGTCGGGAGCCACCTTTAACACACTAAAACAAGTTGAAAGTTGAAAGTTGAAAGTTGAAAGTTTTGGCAATTGTATGTTTTAAAAGAATATGATTTTGTTTTAAATTTCACATTTTTATCGCAAAGGCTCAAAGACCTTCGGTTCAAATTTCACATTTCACATTTCAAATTTTTTATGATTAAAGTAACATTTCCTGACGGTTCGGTACGTGAGTACGCCGCTGGTAGCACTGCTTTTCAAATCGCTGAGTCGATTTCGCCTCGTTTGGCCAACGATATTTTGGCTGCGAGCGTAAATGGTGAAATT
>JAZQRP010000134.1:0-19005 GCA_045629685.1 Candidatus Aphodosoma sp.
TTATTTCAGACATTTTGTTCTCTGCTTGAATCAATATTTCTTTTTGATCCTTTGGCAAATTTTTACGTTTTTGCAACTCATAAATTTCTTTTGTAAGATAATTAAAATCATCTCGATTAAAATTTCTTATTTTTCTAATTTTTTCAATTTGTTCATTGTCTTGAGTAGTAAAATCTTCGTATTTAGTATATTCACTTAATGCTTGATCACTATATAATTGTAACTGCCTATCCATATCAAAAGATAATTCTTCGTTTGTTTTTTCACGAAGATTCCAAATCTTATTATTTTGATCAACATAGAAAAATGTAACATTCGACAACGATGAAAATTCTTGTATAAAATAGTATGTCCATGCTTTTGTACCACTTGATATGTTAATAGAAATTTGTTCACTATCGGCATAAGTTTTGCGAATTTGTGCTACTTTAGTCGAAATATCATTCATGTCGCTTGGATCAAGTTCTTTAGGAATACTTGACAAGTGCAGATTCTGTTTTATACGTTGCACATGTTCTCTTGTTTTATCAGAATGTATGAAAATAACAAGATTGGGATTAGTTGCAAGAATACCATTATAAACAGGAGCTATTTGTTCTCCTACTAATGTGATATGTACGTGTTTCATAGTTATATTATTTTTCGATTTTTAAAATTTTAGTTGCTTGCCATTTGCCATCTGGGAGTTGACGAGCCTGGACTGTTGCCTTTGGACAATTTTGCGTTATACCTTGTTGCTCAAGTAGTTTTGCAGAAATGTAACAATCGCCAACAAAGGCAAAAGCTCTACCGTCTTTTTGCTTGTATTTTAATTCGCCTTCGAATTCTTTTTGGGCACCAGAATTTTCTACTTTATTTGGTCTTGATTGCTTATTATATGATTTATCTGGTAATTTGGCATAACCGTTATTTTTACCAGCATATTCTGCATAGAGTTTTTGATTGTTTTTATCGAATTGTGTTATATCAACTTTTGATGCTAATTCGGTATATCTTTCGTTGAGTTTCCATTTGTTACGTTCGTAGGTAACTTTATAGATATTTAATTCAGTAGATGCTTCACGCAATAATCCTTTTTCAATAAAGAGTTGTGCCATTTGAAGATGAATTGCACCAACAAATTCGTCTTTACGTTGTCGCAATAATGCCATAGAATAGAGCGACATTTTCGCATCGATATTTTCAACCAATTCAGCTAACTCTGAATATAAATAGAAGTCTTGCTTTTGACGAAGTAACTGTTTATAGATTTCAATAGCTTGATTTTTTTCGCCACGATGGATAAGTAAAATAGCATATTTACGTCTGAGATGAAAATCTAAACGTTTTTTAATGTACGCGTCTTGAAATAGAGCAAAATATTTATCCAAATCACTATAACGTGTTTTACTAAGATAAGCAAATACTCTATTTAACACTTTAATTGCCACTGGATCGTAATCAGAATTATCACTTTTCCAATCGCTATCTTGCAAATTATTGATACCCCAAGCATCAAAAAAACGAATAAACTGAGCATTTTCATTGTCATCATCGGCACGATAAATCCATAATACAGATGCTAAGAATTTTGAATGATTATCGGAAGGTTGGCTATTTTGAAATTTAGAAGCATACTCATTAACTATTTGATGAGGATTACCTTCGTGTTTTTGAGTTGCATTATATAACTTAAAAAAATAGTCTAAACGAATATTTTCAAGTATTTCGTCGATAGAATGATAACCTGCGTGCTCGAATATACCTAGAATTTCAGAAACAGTACGACCAAAATCTAATAACGCATTCAAAACTTTACGCAATAAAGCAGCAGCCGATTTAGTTGCAATTTCATCAATCGCCCCCATACCACGAAGACGTTCATAGACCCAATTAAATTGTTTAAGAAAATCGGCAATATTATCAAAACGCTTTTGTTCAATAAGTCTGCTACTCATATCATAAAGTACCCAAAACATAGCACGGCACGACCAAACATCGCTATGAGATGCATTCAAATCAGCCAAAGCCATATTGTAAGCTTGCGTGAGTTGACCACTTTTGCGCAATTCTGTTACCTCCTTGAATGACATATTATGATAGTTTTAAAATTAATTGTTGTAGTTTTTCATCTTGTTCGCCTAAATCTGACTTCGGCATTGCACGAGTAATTTGGTGACTACCATTAAAGAAAAATTGTATATAGGAGAATCGACCTGATGTTTTGAATAAATACGATATATAATAATTTGGTATGCTTTCGACAACATTTATAAGTTTGATATCTAACTCTGAAGCAGCAGCTAATACAAACTGAAATAGTTGATTGAACGAATCGGCTGAAGGTTGATAATCTAACTTAGTATCAATCACATAATCGGAATTTAATAATTCTAACAACTGCTTATTTTCATCGGTAATAATTGCTGTTTTGAATGATTTGAATATACCTGATGCATCATGCATTACATCGAAACGAACGACTCCATTTGAGGTTGAAATATAGTATTCCTCCATATAAGGATTAGATTTAACTCGTTCTATTTTGCATGATGATTGCGAAAGTTTTTCTTCAATTTCAAAGTATTTTGCACGTTTACAACCAAGCGATGATTCTGAATGAAAAGGAGTTGATGGATAATTAGACCAATCAAGCAAATCAGCTGGAACTTTTGATACACGCTGAATTGGATTGAATTGTAATTTAGATAATGCAGTTATATTAGGCATATTAAGTCCATAGAGAGTTTTGGATGCACGAGTTGTAGCAGTATAAATCCAACGAAGAGAATCATCGCTGAGACCTAATCTGTCGGTGAAATCGACATACACTTTATTCCATTCACCACCTTGAGCTTTATGACATGTAATGGCATAACCATATTTAACGCGTAAAGCATTAAGATAAGGATCTGATTTCATTCTTTCCACAAAATCAAGTGTACCCTCTTTGATACCACAATCGTCCATTCGCATACAAAAGTTTATCAACAAAGCTTTCATATCATCAAAAGGAAGATGAGGTTCAGATGATTCAAGAAGAGAATCAATAATTTTAGCAGAATATATTCCGCCAGACTCATTTTGTAGTTCTACATCACGAAATGTAAGAGTTATAATCTCACGTACTTTCTCTCCGAAACGTTTAACATAAACAGGAGCCGATTGTTTCTCTACGTTATCACTAACAGAGATAACTCTAATGATATCACCATTGAAAACATCTAAATTATAATTATTTTGCACAATCATTAATAAATCATTAGGCATCACATGCGTTGGATAAGAATATAAACGCTGACGAATATGCTGATTATATATACCCGCAAGACGATTTGAATAACAGATAATTTTGCTACTTGTTTGTAAGTAATTGTGTCGTTCTAAATCATTCACACAGCGATCTACAATAGCGTCGGCTGTAATAGACTCAACTTCATCCTGCTTTGTTTCGAAAACTAACTCGTTGCGCTCATTACGAGGTTTTTCTAACAAATCACGTACTTTGATTGCATTATTTAAGATTTGATTGTCTTTAGATTGACGAACCACCTCGGTCATTACATAAGAATCAACACTAAACTTCATTTGCATAAGGATATCAACATCCAAAGCAACAGAGTGAGTATCTCCAACAGGTGGTAACTGAGCTACATCACCTACAAAGATAATTTTACCATCACGAGAATATTTAATTAAGTCGGTCAAAAGATGACCTGAACCAAATTGAAACAACTCGTTATGAGACTCATTATCTGTTAGCATAGAAGCTTCATCTACAATAACAACAACCTCGTGAGGAGCTTCTTGTAAAGGGAATACATAAGTAAATTCACGTTCGGCAAAATCTTCAGACTTCTGATTTTTTATTACAACACAATCTTTAGCATAAATTGCTCGGTGAATAGTAGAAGTATCATAACCTGTACGGGCAGATAAAACTTTAGCAGCACGACCAGTTGGAGCAGTCAAAACGACATTTTTCCTATTATCTGTATCTTTTAGATAATCAACAACACCACGTAAAATCGTAGTTTTACCTGTACCTGCATAACCACCAAGAACAAATATTTTCTTATCACTTTCAAAGAAACTTTCGAGTTTAGTTAACGCATTATTTTGATCTTGTGTCAATTTAATATTACCGAAATAAGATAAAAGTGTTGTCATAATTTCTTAAATTTGTCTCTTACAAAGTTACTATTTTATATTTTATTATTAGCGGTATTCTACTACTTTTTTTTCTTGTTTTACAACATAAAAATAACGATGCTATCAAAACATAAAAAAGGCGCAGAAACTGATAATAACATCCTGATGTTGATGGTCCTAGGAAAACCTTTGCGAACAGATGTAATTATGACAGCCTACGCCTAAAAACGCAAGTCCCGAAAGATATTGATTTTGTTCGCAATGAAAATTTCCTAGGTTTTCAACTCAAAAATACAATATCAATTAGCCTTAATTATACGTCCGCAAAGGTAAGAATTATATTTTTATTTGCAAAATTTTCTCATAATTTTTTATTCAAAATTGAAACTCTAATTGTTCTACATTAACAGATGTTACAATAGGAATATCTAATAACACAGCATCCTCAGCACAAGTATCAAGATATTTTAAGAACTTATTTTTATCTAATATCAAAGAATAGCAATCAACTGGTTGTTTTGTTTCACGTTCATATTTCACACAATTAAAATAATTTTTGGCTTCGTGATTCATTTCGAATATATTTTTTTCTTCTACACACCATTGTATATAACCAAAATCCCTATCAATCAAATTTCTAATACACATTTCTTTATACTTACCAAAATCTATTTGATCAACCAAACTGTATTTTTTCTTTCTTTTTGCCATATATTTCTCTTTATTTAATAATTCCTACTCGTCGAGCCCAATTCAATGCACATTTTTTACTTTCTCCAAAATAACAATTATCAAGCAATTGGTCTATTTGAAATTTTACTTCTTCGTTTCCAACAGCAACTTGTTCTGACACATCCATAGCACTCCATATAACATCAAACAATTTTTGAGAAACCAAATGAACAACTTTTTCTCTGGTATAGTGAGTACCATATTCCACTTCAATTTCAGTCACAAGTTTATTGTCTGCATCCAAAACTTTAATACCAGTCAAAAATATACATGCTGTACCTTCTGCAACGCCTTCAATAATTTTCAATCCATCCAATTCACGAATTCCAACCATATAATTAAAACCAGAATCAGAAGAAAAGTTTTGGTAAACTTGTAAACCTGTTGATTGAGATACTCCAATTGGTTTTAAATTAGCAATAGATAACATTGAATTTTGCATAATAATTTCTCCTTTATTTTAATAATCTTAATTGTTTATTCATCATTTCCATTTGATTAGTAATAAATGCATCATTTACAATACGGCTTACATGATTTTGCACGTCACTTTCTAATAAAGATACATTATCTGATTTTGCTGCATCCATTACTAATTTTCGTAACATATCAATAGATTCACGTTTCACATAGTCTTTATTATAAAAACAACAATGATAGCTACGTTCACATAATAAAGTTTTTGATGATAAATCAAATATTCTAATACCATTTAAAAAAGTACGAGCATAACCTACACCGACATCTTCTTTTATTAAAATACCTTCAGCAAAACGAAATGCATTAAAATAATTATTGCCTGCAGCACTTGTATATCCATTTCCTGTAAAAACATTTAAAGATGCAGAATATGTTACATTAGAAGCTACTGATGATACACCAAATTTTTTGAAGATTTCGATATTTGCCATAGTTGTGATTTTTTAGAGAGTTATTATTTCTTTTTCCGAGTGCAAAGGTATAATCTGTTTGTGCAGTTTTTTTGCACAATACTAAACAAAAAAAAGGTGCATCAGAATTCAATCTGATACACCTAATTATGTGTTTACAAATAAGTACCTATTTCAAAATAAATTGTAGTGGTATTGCTACACGTTCTGACCATGATTTTTCGGAGTGAGAATGGCCTTGGAATACGCCAGTTTTGAGGCGGTCGCCTTCGTGATAGCCGAGGAAGTCAAAAAGACGATTCATCATTTCGTAGGCTGGTATGTAGTTTGAATCGTATGGACAATCACCATTGTCGAAATAGAGGAGATAGTCGGCATTGCGAGGAAAGTTGTCCATCAAATAATATTTCATTGCTGTTGGAAAGTCGGGATTATCGCCAATTGCGCCAGTCCAATGAGTTGACATACATACGGCAGCACCAAAGACGTCGGGATGCTCGGTAACGCCATAAATCGAAATCAATCCACCCATACTTGAGCCCATAATAGAGGTTGATTTGCGATCGGTGAGAGTTGAGAAATGAGAGTCGATAGTTGGTTTTAAGGTATTAACAATGAAAGACAAATATTCGTCGGCACGATATTGACTGCGACACATACGGTCAATAAAGTCACGCACTTCGCCAGGAGGAGTCATCTCCACTACACGCTCGGGCATGAGGTCGCCAATACGAGTGGTGTCAACGCTATGAATGCCTACAACGATGGCAGGTTTGACTTTTTTGTTGGCAATGAGTGAGCCGAGAACTGAGTCGATTTCCCAAGCTTGATGATTCCATGTAGAGTTGGCATCGAAGAGGTTTTGTCCGTCGTGCATATAGATGACAGGATATTTTTTTGAGTCGGTGTAGCCTTTAGGGGTCCATACATCGATTTTGATAGTTTCGTTCAATTCAGGCGAGAAGATGTCAGCGTGCCAAAGGTTGCCTGATGTGACTTCTAATTGTGATACCACGAATGGCGCTTTAGGTGATGATGTACAGGCTGTTAAAATTAGCACTAAAGAGAAAAATAGAATTATTTTTTTCATAGTTATTTTATTTTTACTAAAAAAGACAGAAGAACAGAAGAGCAAAAATTATGTTATTTTTTCTTATTCTTGCGAACAGACCAGCCAAATTTGCCGATTTCTTCACCAAGTTTGTAGTAGTGGCCGTGAGAATAGGCGATAAGTTTGGCATCGGAGAGGCGGAATTCGTCAGTTACGGGGTCGATATAGCGTTCGTCGGCTTGCACATTCACGACGTTAGCAATGAACATATGGTGAGAACCTAACTCTTTGATTTCAATCACTTCGCACTCGATGCTCAGTGGCGATTCGAGAACGATTGGAGCTGCCACTTTTTGTGCTTTTTGAGGGGTGAGGTGCATCTCTTGGAACTTATTATAGTCCTTGCCACTGCGAACACCACACCAGTCGGTTGCACGAGCCATATCTTCGTTAGTGAGGTTTATTACAAAGCTCTTAGTGCGCTTGATTATATCGTACGAATAGCGCTCGGGACGAACAGAGATGTAGCACATCGCAGGATTGGTGCAGATGGTGCCAACCCAAGCGACAGTGAGCATGTTGTACTCCTCTTCAGTTTCGCCACAAGAGATGAGAACGGCAGGCAATGGATAGATGAGCGTGCCGGGTTTCCATTGTTGTTTTTTATAGTTTTTTTTCATATTATTTTTTAAACATGAAGAGATGATTTTTTATTTTTTACAGACAGAATAACAGAAGAACATAAAAATATTATTTAATAAATTTTGTTATTATGTTCTTCTGGAGTTTCTATCACTGTCGTTTATCTATTTTTTGCGTCGTTTTTTGTCAAAAAATTGTTTACGTTCTTGCTCGTAGTGGCGAATCACATACCCCTCCGCCTTCGGCACCTCCCCTAACTTAGGGGAGGAATTTTTCATATTATCTCCTGCAAATAGTCGGTCGGCAATGTCGGGGCGACGAATTTTTTGCAAGAACTGCTTAATTGTGCGGCGCTCTTCTGGCTTGTACCAAAAGAAGAATTGACGCTGAGCGAGTTTATCCACCTTAGTGCGTGCCACAAAAATAGGTTTGAGCGTATATGGGTCAAGACCTGTGTGATACATCTCAGTGGCAAGCGTCATCGGTGTAGGAGTAAAGTCTTGCACCTGCTCGAGTTGAAAATTAAGTCGCTTAGTTTCAATAGCTAACTCAGCCATATCGATAGGTTCGCAACCTGGGTGACTAGAGATGAAATATGGTATAATCTGCTGATTGAGATGCTCAGAGTCATTGATACGATCGAAGGTTTGTTTGAACTGTTTGAATAGCGCAAAACTTGGTTTACGCATAACGGACAATACCCTATCGGATGTATGTTCGGGGGCAACTTTGAGGCGACCACTGACGTGATTTTTGATAAGTTCGCGAGCATATTCGGCATTGGTGCGATTGACCTCTTCGGAGTCGGTGCGATGCATAACAACATCGTAGCGCACACCACTGCCGATGAAGCTCTTTTTGATAGAAGGCAAAGCATCCACAGCACGATACATCTCGAGCAGAGGTGCGTGGTCGGTGTTCATATTCTTACAAACCGAAGGGAAGGCGCACGATGGGCGTTTGCACTTAGCGCAAAGTTCTTGATTTTTGCCTCGCATCATATACATATTGGCACTCGGCCCGCCCAAATCGCTGAGATAGCCTTTGAATTCAGGGTCAGAAGCAAGAGTTCTAACCTCTTTGAGAATAGAGTCTAACGAGCGAGAAACAACAAATTTGCCTTGATGCATAGAGATAGTACAGAAGGCACATCCACCCCAACAACCGCGATGGGTGTTGACCGACCAACGAATCATATCAAAAGCAGGAATAGTTTTGCCTTTGTATTTAGGGTGAGGTTGACGGGTGAATGGCAGTTCGTAAACAGCATCCAACTCCTCAGTTGTCATCGGCGAATAAGGAGGATTAACCACCACATATCTATTACCAACACTTTGAACTAATGTTGTTTGATTGAGTTTATTGCTCTCCTCTTCTATCGTTTTGAAAGTTGCAGCTGAAGTCTTTTTGTTTTTAGCGCACTCTTCGTGAGATGCTAATTCCACCACTCCATCGCCTTCGGGTTTAGTATCAGACAAATAACCGACTTGGCACATATCGTGGCAATCCTGGATTGTTGCGCCAGCAGAGAGACGACGCACAAGTTCGCGCACAGGTTTTTCGCCCATACCATATATGAGAAGGTCGGCGCCCGTGTCGGCAAGGATAGAGCGATGATACGAGTCGTCCCAATAGTCATAGTGAGAGAATCGGCGCAACGAAGCCTCGATGCCACCAATCACGAGGGGCACATCGGGATATAATTGTTTGATAATCTTAGCGTAAGTGACAGTGGCGCGGTCGGGGCGCATACCAGCTTTGCCATCAGGCGTATATGCATCGTTAGAGCGAAGGCGCTTGTTAGCAGTATAGTGATTAACCATCGAGTCCATACAACCAGCCGAGATAGCAAAGAAGCGACGCGGACGGCCCATTTTGGTAAAATCGCGATGGTCGCCACGCCAATCAGGTTGAGGCACAATGGCTACGCGCCATCCTTCCGACTCGATTACGCGTCCGATTACGGCAGCACCAAACGATGGGTGATCAACGTATGCATCACCCGAAAAGAGTACTACATCCACTTCATCCCAACCACGAATCTCCAACTCTTTCTTAGTTGTAGGAAGAAAATCAGTTAGTTTATAGTTCATAACATAGAGTATTACATTAATGAACGGACGCATAGTTTATACATCCCAAGATTAATGTAAAAATTCAATTATCACATTTTGACTGTTTACGATACAAAGTTATGAATATTTTTCCAATCGTGCAATGTTTTTGAAATATAAAATACCCTAGTAAAAAATTAAAATTCTAACTATAGGGAGAAATATAAGAGCAGTATGCTTTATAGTATATTTATCATATATTTATAGTATATTTATCCTATATTTATAGTATGTTATAGTTAGGGTTTTACTTGGGTTATTCTCTAAGATAGTAACTAAAGCAACTATAGCAACTATAGCAATGATAGGAAGTACTATTATTTAACGATGAAAATTAGCATTTTTTTGCGAAAAACTATTGCATTTGACAAAAAAATGTTGTATCTTTGCGTAAATTTTTTGTTTATTAACTATAAAACTAATGTTTAATTATTATGGTATACAAATTATTAATTCTTTCGGATGAAGTAGATTTATTTTTCCGTGAAATAGAGATTAACTCTGATGCAACATTTTTGGAACTTAACAACGCTATCCTCGACTCGGTGAAATATACAAAAGACCAATTGACATCTTTCTTTAATTGTGCCGAAGGTTGGGAAATGAAAGAGGAGATTACGTTGATGGACATGGGTTCAAGTTCGGACACAGACTCGTATATAATGGACAAAACGTACCTCGATGAATTTCTCAGAGATGAGGGTGATCGTATGTTATTTATGTTCGACATACTCTCAGAACGCTCATTCTTTATTGAATTAAAAGAAATTATGCCAGGGGATGTAGAAGCACCTCGCTGCGTGTTGAAACGAGGAGTGGCTCCAAAACAAATTACAGCTGAAGAGGATTTCTTGAACAACCCTACTTCATCGATTGGATTCTCAGGCGAGGATTTCTATGGTGATGAAGATTTTGACATGGATGAACTCGATGAAGAAGGTTTCAGCGATATGAGTATGGACGACCTCTATTAATGAATACGTTATTTGTCATATTGGGTCCAACGGGGGTTGGTAAGACGGAGATTAGTCTGCGTGTTGCCGAACGATTGGGGTGCGCGATTGTGTCGTCGGACTCGCGACAAATATATCGTGAAACGAAGATTGGCACTGCGGCTCCGACCGAAGAGGAATTGGCGCGCGTGAAGCATCACTTCATAGGCACACGCTCGATAACAGAACATTACTCGTCGGGGCAATATGAATTGGATGCTCTGCCTATAATCGAAGAGGAGATTGCGCGATGTGGGTCTGCCCTATTGATTGGCGGTTCGATGCTATATATCGATGCTATTTGTAAGGGAATAGACGATATACCTACGATATTGCCCGAAGTGCGCCAAGATGTGATTGACCTGTATAGCGAGGTAGGCATTGAGGGGTTGAGAGCGCAACTTCAACTACTTGATCCTGTACACTACACTAGAGTGGACCTTGCTAATGCCAAGCGCATAATGCATGCACTTGAGGTGTGTATTCAGACGGGGCGTCCGTTCTCTGAATTGCATACTGGGCAAGCGAAGAAACGTCCGTTCAACATAGTGAAAATAGGTCTTAATCGCGAGCGAGAAGAGTTGTATGACCGCATAAATCGCCGTGTGTTGCAGATGATTGACGATGGATTGGAGGAAGAGGCTCGTGGGTTGTATCATCAGCGAGAGTTGAATGCACTGAACACGGTGGGATATAAAGAGATGTTTAACTACTTTGATGGCGAATGGACTCGCGAATTTGCGATACAGATGATACAACAAAACTCGCGCAGATATGCCAAGAAGCAATTGACGTGGTTTAATCGCGACCCCGAAATACATTGGTTCCACCCTGATGAACAAGAGAAGGTGTTTGAATTGATTTCATCTTATTAATTTTTTAATTTTAACAGAAGTACAAATTCATTTATTAGGTTTACAAATTTACAATTTATATTTTATAAGTTACAAGGACAACAATATTTTCAAGTACATGCCCTAAATCATAAATAATAAAAAAAATTACTGATTAATCACAATGTATGTACTTAAGAAAAACACTTTTAACCATTCAAAACTATTTAGTGACAAAAAAATATTTGTCCTAAAAATAAAATATGTACTTATGTTGAAAACAAATATAATGTAAAAGAAAATAGATGCTAACAACAATATTAACTGGAATACTGATAGGATTGTGTGTGTCGGTGCCTGTGGGGCCGTTGGGGGTGTTATGTATACAACGCACGGTGACTCGCGGTAGGTGGCACGGTGTGGTGACGGGACTTGGAGCCACGACATCGGACTTGGTGTATGCTTTGCTTGTGGGGTGCAGTATGGGGGTTATTATTGAATTTATTGAGGCGCATCAGTTGTGGATTCAGATAGTTGGTTCGATAATTATTGCTATATTCGGATTTCACATCTACACTAAAGACCCTCTAAAACAGCTTGAGCATAAAAGACGTAAGCACTCGAAGGGTGACCTTTTTAGCGATTACATCACGGCATTTGGACTATGCTTTAGCAATCCGATGATTATATTCTTGTTTATTGGTTTGTTTGCTCGATTCAATGTTGTCAACCCAAGCGAGCCATTTTTGAGTATTGTAGGTATGGGGTCGATATTGATTGGTGCAACTATTTGGTGGTTGACTCTGACAATGTTGGTTAATTTAGTGAGTACCAAATTGTTTAAAGAAAAGGGACTTGAAATATTAAATAAAATAACAGGGGCTGTGTTGATTGTATTGGGATTTGTGGGAGTGATTACGGCAGTAATTTAAAGCTTTGAATGTTAAATTAAAAAGGGGAAGACAAGAAAATATATTTTTATAAACGTAAATTTCCATTAATTTTCCATTAATAACTACATTTATGGATAATTCACAATAATTTACATTAAAGACGACAACATATTCTCATATCTTCATATCCAAGAAACAAACATAAATATTATGAAAACGAATTTCGGTTTTGTTAAGGTTGCATCTGCTATACCACAAGTAAAAGTAGCTGATTGTGAATGGAATATATCACAGATAGAACAACTTATGTCGGAAGCTAACGAAAATGGAGCTTCAGTGATAGTGTTCCCTGAATTGTGTATTACCGGCTACACATGCGCCGATTTATTCCAATCGCAACTACTTCTCGATCAAACTCTTGAAGCATTGAACGATGTAGTGGAATACACTAAAACCGAAGTGCGTTTAACAACCATACTTGGTGCGCCATTACGCATTGACAATCAATTATTTAATTGTGCAGTAGTAATCCGCGAAGGCAAAATATTGGCTGTAGTGCCAAAGACCTATTTGCCTAACTACAACGAATTCTATGAGATGCGTTGGTTTGCTTCGTCGACCGACACGATGCGAGATACAATCAATCTGCTAGGACAGAAGGATATACCTTTTGGACGCAATTTGGTGCTTCAGGCTGAAGAATTCAGTTTTGGAATTGAAATATGCGAAGACCTTTGGACACCAATACCTCCAAGTTCGATGCTTGCATTGTCAGGAGCTCAATTGATATTCAATCTTTCGGCATCGAATGAATTAATTGGCAAACACAACTATTTGGTTGATTTGATTAAACAACAATCGGCACGCACAATTGCGGGTTATGTGTATAGTTCGACTGGATTTGGCGAATCATCAACCGACCTTGTGTATGCTGGCAATGGTATAATTGCCGAAAATGGCACAATTTTAGCAAAAAGTCAACGATTCTACACTGAAAGTCAGATTGTTTACGCTGACATTGATGTGGAGCGCATTGCTGTTGACCGCCAAAAAAATAGCACATTCAAACAAGGAATTTCGCCTCTAAACAGCACAATACAAGCACGATATGTGGATGTAGATTGTCCAATAGTACTCTCGGAATTATCGCGCAAATTCTCCCCTACACCGTTCGTGCCATCATACGACAAAATGGAGGAGAACTGCGAAGAAATATTCAACATACAAATTGCAGGGTTAGCCACTCGACTACATCACACAGGCTTGAAAACTATGGTGTTAGGCATCAGTGGAGGATTGGATTCTACGCTTGCATTGTTGGTCTGCGCAAAGACCTGCGACAAATTGGGTATCGACCGCTCTAATATAATAGGTGTCACAATGCCGGGTTTTGGCACTACCAATCGCACATATACCAACGCAGTAGAGATGATAAAAAAACTTGGTGCTACGTTCGTAGAAATCAACATAAAAGATGCTTGTATGCAACACTTTGCCGACTTGGGACACGACCCAGAAGTGAAGGATGTGACATACGAAAACACACAAGCACGCGAACGTACACAATTGTTGATGGACTTGGCAAACAAGCATGGTGGATTGGTAATTGGTACAGGCGACCTCTCAGAATTGGCACTTGGTTGGGCAACCTACAACGGCGACCACATGAGTATGTATGCCGTGAATGCTTCGATACCAAAAACTCTTATTAGATATATGGTGCAATACGCAAGCGAAAATCAGATGGAAGAATCAGTGCGTGAAAACTTGTTGGATGTAATCGACACACCAGTATCGCCAGAACTATTGCCAGCAACAGAGGATGGTAACATTGCACAAATAACAGAGGATTTGGTTGGTCCATACGAACTACATGATTTCTTCCTTTATTATACATTACGTTGCGGTTTTTCACCTGCTAAAATTGAATACCTTGCACAACGCACATTTGCCGACAAATACGATGATGCTACAATAAACCATTGGCTTCGAACATTCTGTCGCCGCTTCTTCAATCAACAATTCAAACGTAGTTGTATGCCTGATGGGCCTAAAGTAGGTTCGGTATGTCTATCGCCTCGTGGCGATTGGCGAATGCCATCGGATGCATCATCTCGTAGTTGGCAAAACCAATGCTCAAAATAGTCCGTAATTCGCACTTTTATAAAAAATTATGAATTATGGACTATGAATTATGAATTATTTTTAGTACCTTTGCAAAGTTTTTTATAGAATGCGCTAAATACACACTTTCAAGTAGTTATGTCAAATCAAAAACCTAAAAAATACAAAGAATCATTCTTTAATTTGCATTTTACATCAACGGTAAGTATATCGTTGGTGTTATTTATGATTGGACTTATAGTATCATTGTATCTTACAACACACTATTTCACCGTAAAAAGTAAAGAAAATATATCGCTATCTATAATCTTAAACGACACGATTAGTGAGTCAGATTTATTACGTCTTGAACGCTATTTGAGTGCCACAGAATACACAAAACAGATAGTGTATATAAGTCGTGATAGTGCTCTAAAAGAACACATTGCAGCTATCGGAGAGGACCCTTCAGAATTTTTAGGCTATAATCCACTTAGTGCATCGTTAGAGGTATTCCTTACATCAGAATATGCCAGTACGGATAGCATAAATAATGTAATATTGCCTCGATTACAAATATTTGATGGAATAACAAATATCACTTATCAAAAAGAGATGATTGAGTTATTAAACAATAATGTCAATAAACTATCGCTAATTCTATCACTTATAGCTTTAGTAATGCTATTCATCTCTATAGTTCTGATAAATAACACTATACGCCTATCAATATATTCAAAACGATTTATAATCAACACTATGCAATTGGTTGGAGCAAAAAACAGCTTTATCCGCCGTCCGTTTGTAAATCGTTCGTTGATTAATTCGTTTATTGCAACATTTTTGGCGTTACTTATGTTAGGAGGTTCGATTTATTTAGTTCAAACTCAAATTGGAACAACAATCAATCTCTATCAATTGGAAATTATTATTCCAGTTGTCGTAATAATATTCTTCATTAGCCTAATAATAAACTATATAGCAACCGTAGTAGCTGTTAATCGCTATCTACGTATGCGCACAGAACAATTATACTTTATCTAAAAAATATGAAAAATTTTGCTTTTACAAAAATCAACTACATTCTTATAGCAGTCTCAGTATTGTTAATCATCGTAGGCTTTGCACTAATGGCAGGCAGTTCAACTACAACAGAGTTTAACCCTGATGTATTCAGTTTCCGTCGTATCACACTTGCTCCAATTGTGTGTATGATTGGATTCTTTAGTATGATCATCGCAATTATGTACAAGAAGAATTAAGAATTGTTAATTATTAATTCTTCATTATTAACTATATATGAATTGGTTAGAAGCTTTATTACTTGGATTAGTGCAAGGTTTGACTGAGTTTTTGCCTGTGAGCAGTAGCGGTCATCTCACTATAGGACAAGAATTATTAAACTTAAACACATCAGCTGCAGATAATTTATTATTTACTGTAACAGTGCACGCTGCCACTGTATTGAGTACAATAGTTATACTCTGGAAAGAGATAGAAGGATTATTTAAAGGAACATTCTTCACAAAAGAGTGGAACGATGAAAAAACATACGTTGCAAAAATATTCCTCTCAATGATTCCAGTTTTTGTAATTGGCATGTTCTTCAAAGATGAAGTTGAAGCTATTTTTGGCAGTGGATTATTGATTGTAGGATGCTGCTTATTACTTACAGCAACGTTACTCTCATTCGCCTACTATGCTAAACCTCGCCAAAAAGAGACTATATCTTACCGCGATGCATTTATCATTGGTTTAGGACAAGCTATAGCAGTGTTACCTGGTCTTTCACGTTCAGGCACTACTATTGCTACAGGTCTTATTCTTGGCAACAAGAAAGAGAGTGTTGCTCAGTTTTCTTTCTTGATGGTGTTGATTCCTATACTCGGAGAGACACTTTTAAATATAATTGATATGATTCAAGATCCTACACTCGTTGGCGGTATTGGATTTATGCCATTGGCAGTAGGATTCTTAGCTGCATTCTTGTCGGGATGTTTTGCTTGCAAATTTATGATTAATCTCGTCAAAAAAGGCAAACTCATCTATTTCGCTATTTATTGCGCTATTATTGGTGCTATAACTATTGGATTCTCAATATTGTAATAGAAATTGTGCATTTTGCATTGTAAATTGTGCATTGATTCAAATGGATTTCATAAACGGAGAAATATTATATTTTAATAAGCCACTACATTGGACCTCGTTTGATGTAGTAAATCGTGTACGCAGAATTTTATGCCGCACGATTGACCAAAAAAAACTCAAAGTAGGACATGCAGGTACGCTTGACCCATTGGCAACTGGCGTAATGGTACTATGTACAGGCAAAGCAACTAAACGCATTGAGGAGTTGCAATATGGCATAAAAGAGTATATCGCCACACTACAATTAGGAGCAACTACCCCATCGTTCGACCTCGAACATCCTATCGACCAAACATATCCAACTGAGCATATCACACGCGAATTGGTAGATGAAACCATCAAACGCTTTGTTGGAGAAATATGGCAAGTGCCACCAGCATATTCGGCAGTAAAAATTGATGGCAAACGAGCATTCGATTATGCTCGCAAAGGTCAAGAGGTAGAAATAAAACCAAAGTTACTTGTAATTGATGAAATTGAGGTACTTAAGTTCGAAGATATGCAACTCACTATTCGCGTAGTATGCAGTAAAGGCACTTATATTCGTGCATTAGCTCGCGATATTGGCGAAGCTCTCAACTCTGGAGCTCACCTTACGGCACTACAACGCACCCAAGTTGGCGAAATTCGTCTTGAAGATTGCATGGAAGTAGATGATTTTATTAAATGCATAGAAAGTGGCATAATCAAACATGAGCCAAAAGAAGAAAAACGCAATATATTTTTAAATCGCTAAAATATGAAATTATCACAATTCAAATTCAAATTACCTGAAGAGCAAATTGCTCAATATCCTTGTGCTTACGAGCGTGATGCTGAAGGTAATATTGTTAAACGAGTAGAAGGTTTTGAGGCTCACCGTGATGAGTGTCGCCTTATGGTTCTCCACGCAAAATCTAATCGTATAGAACATCGTATTTTCAAAGAACTCATCGAATATTTTGGTGATAAAGACTTATTTGTTTTCAATGATACACAAGTATTCCCAGCTCTTATGCATGGCAATAAAGAGAAAACAAATGCTCTCATTGAAGTATTCCTTCTACGCGAATTAAACCAACAATATCGTCTTTGGGATGTATTGGTTGAACCTGCTCGTAAAATTCGCGTTGGCAATAAATTATATTTTGGTGCTGATAACTCAATGGTTGCTGAAGTTATCGACAATACTACTTCTCGTGGACGTACAGTACGTTTCCTTTATGATGGTACTCACGAAGAGTTCAAACGTGATTTGTTTGCACTCGGAAATACTCCACTTCCAAGCCACATCAAAAGGAAATCTGAAGCTGATGATGCAGAACGCTACCAATGTATTTTTGCTAAAAACGAAGGTGCAGTAGTAATGCCAGCAGCAGGAGCTAATTTCTCACGCGAACTTATGAAACGTCTCGAAATTCGTGGTGCAGAATTTACATACGTCACACTTCATGCTTCGCTCGGTATGTTCCGTGAAATAGACGTAGAAGACCTCACAAAACATAAAGCAGACTCAGAACAAATGGAGGTAACAGCAGAAGCAAGTCAAATATTCAATGCTGCATCTGCTCGCGAAAGCAAAATTTGTGCAGTTGGTACAACTACTCTTCGCGCTCTCGAGACTGCATCAACTGCCAATGGCGAAATCAAGCCATTCGAAGGTTGGACAAATCGTTTCATTTTCCCTCCTTACCAATTCACAACAGCCAATTGCTTGATATCTAATTTCCAATTGCCATATAGCATGATGCTTATGAATCAAGCCTCATTCGGTGGTTACGAACAGGTAATGAATGCCTACGATATCGCCCTCAAAGAAGGCTATCGCTTCGGTTTCTATGGTGATGCACTTCTCATTCTTCCTGACTAAAAAAATATTAAATTACTTTTTTTAAAAAAATTATCATAAAAAAATAACGCATATACAAAGTCCGAAAATCTTATATTCTCGGACTTTTTTTGCAAAAACAATGCATTTTACAAGATTTTCTCACTCTTATTTCAAAGAAAAACCTATTAAATTGACTCAAAAACAGAATAATAATACAAAAACACTAATAAAAACGCTTGTTTTTTAGCACCACAAACTACTATAAATGAGAATGTTATAAAAAAACATTAAAAATTTTTGAAAAATAATTGCAAAAATATTTGGAGGAACAAAAAAAATGTCGTAACTTTGCATCGCTTTTGAAGGAGAGATGGCAGAGTGGTCGATTGCAGCGGTCTTGAAAACCGCCGTACTGAGAGGTACCGGGGGTTCGAATCCCTCTCTCTCCGCAAGGAAAAATAAATCAA
Source organism: Candidatus Aphodosoma sp. (assembly GCA_045629685.1). Lineage (GTDB taxonomy): Bacteria > Bacteroidota > Bacteroidia > Bacteroidales > Paludibacteraceae > Aphodosoma. The sequence continues at coordinate 18,807 of JAZQRP010000134.1, forward strand.
GGATTAAACCTTGATTATTTTTTTATTAGTGCACTTTATAAAACTTTATTAAAATGAAAAAAGGAATTCATCCAGAAAGCTATCGTCCCGTAGCATTCAAAGACATGTCAAACGAAGAAGTATTCATCTCACGTTCAACTGTCGCTACGAAAGAAACTATCGACATCGATGGGGTAACTTATCCTTTGGTGAAACTTGA
>JAZQRP010000135.1:0-2425 GCA_045629685.1 Candidatus Aphodosoma sp.
GTTTTAATGTCTTTCGTCAGGTGTTTTATCAACCCGAACTCTCCTAATTCTGCTATTTCCATTCTTTTTATAATTCTATTCAGCGTGCAAAGATAGCAAAAATATTGCATTTATGCAAATATTTTCGCACAAATTCGTATAATTGGTACAATTTCAATCCGCCATTTGGCCAAAACAATCGTGCATTTGGTCGTTGATATTTGGCTTCTTTGTACTAAAAAAACGTAATGTGATTAGTCATTCGAACTCTTTGAGCGAGAAAAGTAACGATCGTTCGAGCCCATTGAGCGAGAAAAGACGATTGCGCCGAAAAATAGAGCAAAATATAGGAAAAGCGTGTAAAAATGCATGTCATTTTATAGGAAAAGCGTGTAAAAACGCATACTATTTTATAGGAAAAGCGTGTTTTGCTATTGCATAATTCAAAAAAAAGCAGTACCTTTGCAGCGTTTTTAAAAGAGTGATGATATGCTACAACGCAAATTTACAACAGAATTGTCTCGTTTTTTACAAGAGGAGCCTAATAAGATTTTGCTCGTTAATGGTGCCCGTCAGATTGGGAAATCCTATCTCATTCGTTATGTGAGCCAACAATTATTTGCCAATTACATAGAGATTAATCTTCAAGCAGATAAGGAGGGCGCGCGCACATTCGCGAATGTACATTCAGTACAAGATTTCTATGTGCAATTAGGTATCTTTGCAGGACAACGTTTAGGCAGTCGTGAAGACACAATTATATTCTTGGATGAGATACAAGCATATCCCCATCTATTGACCCTGCTTAAGTTTTTGAATCAAGATGCGCGTTACCGTTATATCGCAAGCGGTTCGCAATTGGGTGTTGCTCTGAAGATGACCCCCTCTACTCCTATGGGTAGTGTAGCCATCAAGCAGATGTATCCTTTAGATTTTGAGGAATTCCTGTGGGCGATGGGAGCTAACACAGAGTCTATTGTTGCGGTTCGTTCACAATTCGAGAAACGCGAGTCGGTGAATGAGTCAATGCATGATTATCTAATGCGATTATTTCGTTACTATTTAATCGTGGGAGGAATGCCAGAAGCCGTCAATCAGTTTGTACTTGATCAAAACATAGAAAAAGTACGCGCCATACAGCAAGATATCATTGAATTGTATCGTGTAGATGCTTCGCAATATGATGAAGAACAAAAGTTAAAGATACGTACTATTTATGACCTCATTCCGTCACTATTGGAAAACAAGAAAAAACGAGTGGTATATCGCGACATTGAACATAATAAAAATAAGCGCTATGAGCACTATGAAGATGAATTTGATTATTTAACAGCCTCGGGAGTAGCAGTGGCGGTGCGTGCTATCAGCAATCCACATTTTCCGCTGAAGGAGAGCGAGCAAAAGAACCTTCTAAAGTTGTACCTCAACGATGTGGGATTGCTAACATGTTTGCTATACAGAATGAATGTGAATGCCATTTTAGAGGACATCAAGAGTATCAATTTAGGGACAGTGTATGAATCTGCTGTAGCGCAGGAATTGCATGCGCACGAGTATCCACTATTCTATTACGATAACAAAAAACTAGGAGAGGTTGATTTCATTATCGATGATTATACCAACTTATCCGTATTACCAATAGAAGTAAAGTCAGGTAAAGATTACTATATACATAGCGCACTGGATAAGTTTATTACTAATGAGGATTACGCGGTAAAGGAGGCTATGGTTCTTTGCAACCAACGCGAAGTTAAGATAGATAAAAACGGAATTACATACTTGCCCGTTTATTATTCCATGTTCATTGCAGAAAACAAGAGCACTGAGGATATAGTTCTTTCAATACCCCAAATGCCCGAATAGGTACATAGTTCACGCGGGAAGAGTAGTGTTTACTATGCCTCCCGCGTGAGTTTTTTAAAAAAAAGTTTTCGTGTGCCGAAGGTTACAACTCCTGTCCCATGACATTGTAGGTCTTGCCATCACGGATAATTAGCAATTGACCATCACGAAGATTTTTTTGAGTAGGAGTATTAGCATCTACATCCACATCTTCCATTCCTGTACTTGTCGCACGGAATATAGCTTGCAGAGTAACATTATCTACTGCTACAAAAGTATATGGATTAGAGTTTATACCATTGCTCCATGTTATAAATTCGCATCCATTTTGAGGCACTGCCATCAAAGAAACTGATGTGTTGTAAGCATATTCACCACTGCCATACACCGTTCCAAGCGTTTCATCATTAGCAGTTGCTATAATCGTATATTTTATAGGTTGGAAATATGCTGTTAAAGACAAATCACTTGTAATACTGATCGTGCGTGAGGCATTTGTATCATTATCACTCCATTGAGTAAATTGATAACCCGTATTAGGTATTGCATTTATTGCCACTTCTGTACCATAGTTATATGTACCTGCGCCAAATACATTACCCAT
>JAZQRP010000136.1:0-17238 GCA_045629685.1 Candidatus Aphodosoma sp.
TTTTTAATATCCTCTTCAGGCACAACACCCAACTTACTCCAAGCCTCCGAAGCAAAAAGCTCCACTTTCAAGTAAGCCGCAAATTTGTTTTCTTCTGTCCAGACATTACGCATCACTGGACGACTATAACGTTCAATCATAAAAAAAATATATTATAAAATTATTAAAAATTCCACATTACAAATACACACTCTCATTGTGTATCCACCCTTCCAACCATCCCCTTCTCAGGTCAATTTCACACATCTAAATCCCCCAATAAAAACACAAAAAGCGACGCACACGGCATCACTCTTCACTCACAACACGGCACACAACATCACACATCGCCACACAGCGCATACCTACATTCAACATAAGTTTTTGTGTACCAATACTTAACATAACTTTTCGGGCAAATATAATTATCTTTGCAAAGATAAAAAAAATATACTAACAAACCAAACCTTTTCACCTTTTTTTTATTAACTTTGCACAACAAAAATATCTACATATAAAACTTATCACAAAATGAAACACATCACACTAATACTCACCATCATAGCACTCCTCGCCTGCACCAACCACAAGGCCCAAAACTCCAATAGCGAACCTCAAAACTCAATAATCATATCATCTGATTCTTCTGACAATTCTCAATTCTCAATTCTCAATTCTCAATTCTCAAAATCTCTCCTTCTCGGCAAATTCAACCCTGCCCAAGACTCCAACTTCGTCCTCATCCCCGAGTACATGGCATCCAACAAATCGATGTATTGCCACCGCGAAACCTTCCAAGCCTATCTCGCCATGCTCGACTCTGCCCTCTGCGAAGGCATAACCCTTACCATCGTATCCGCCACTCGAAATTTCGACCGTCAAAAACAAATATGGGACCGCAAATGGCAAAACACACAAGGCAACGACTCTATCAAAGTCCGCTCCATTATGCGCTACTCCTCAATGCCTGGCACATCGCGTCACCATTGGGGCACCGACCTCGACTTCATCTCCGTCGAACCTGACTACTGGACTCACGGTGAGGGCCTCCGCATCTACAACTGGCTCTGCGCCAATGCCCACAAGTTCGGATTTTTCCAACCCTACACTGCCGACCCTACTCGCACAGGCTATGCCGAAGAGCGCTGGCACTGGAGCTATGCTCCACTTTCAAAACTCTATCTCGAAGCCTATAAACAAAAAATTACCGCCGAAGACATCACTGGCTTCAGCGGTAGTTATCTCGTCGATTCACTAGGAATCATTCAATCTCATGTTTTCGGAATATCCGAATAATCATTTCACTTGTGCTTTCACGTTATTGAGGTAACACTCAACAGTATTTTCCATCAAGCAAGCGATAGTCATAGGACCTACGCCACCTGGCACTTTTGTGATATATGATGCTTTTGGTGCAACTTCATCAAAGTCCACATCGCCACAAAGTTTACCTGTCTCAGGGTCGCGATTAACACCTACGTCAATCACCACTGCACCCTCTTTCACCATCTCTGCTTTCACAAATTTAGGACGACCCAATGCAGGCACAAGAATATCAGCTTCAGAGCATACTTTAGCAATATCTTTTGTGCGGCTATGACATACTGTTACAGTTGCATTTTCGTCCATAAGCAATTTAGTCACAGGCAAACCTACGATATTGCTACGACCAATCACCACAGCACGTTTACCTGCGATTTCAATGCCCATATTTTTCATCAAACGGATGATACCTTTTGGAGTACAAGGCAACACACAAGGGCGTTTTTGCCACAAAGCAGCTACGTTCATAGGGTGGAAACCATCCACATCTTTTTCCTTAGCGATAGTTTCAATCACCTTCTCTTCATTAATACCATTAGGCAAAGGTAATTGCACAAGAATACCATCTACAGTAGCATCCACATTAAGTGCACGCACAAGGTCGAGGAGTTCTTCTTCTGTAGTTTGCGCACTAAGGCGGATTGTGCTATTATCAATACCTACCTCATCGGCAGCTTTAGCTTTACCTGTAACGTAAGATACACTACCTGGGTCGTCACCCACAAGTATTACTACAAGGTTTGGTTTACGTCCATATTCTTCGGCGTATTTAACCACATCGGCAGCCAATTGTTGCTTCAATGCAGCCGCCATATCTTTTCCGCTAATTACATTCATTTTTTAGACTTTTAGTAACGAGTAGCGAGTAGCGAGATTTCTGTACTCGGCTTTCGCCTCGTTGTTTTTTGTAATTTTAGTAGCGAGTAGCGAGTAACTAGACTTTAATATTTATACTTGCTTCGCTAGTTTTATTCAAAAATTAATTGTGAATTGTGCATTATGCATTGTGCATTGATTTCACTGCTTGCCAACCGATATCGCTACGGTGGAACAAGTTTTCGCATTTGATTTTTTCTACTTCTGCATTAGCTTTTGCTTGTGATTCAGCAAAAGTATCAGCCATAATAGTAACAAACAACACACGACCACCATTTGTCACATATCGACCATCTTTCATTGCTGTACCCATGTGATAAACAATACCTTCCACCTCATTTAAGCCTCCGATTTCATAGCCTTTATCGTAAGCTTCAGGATAACCTTTCGATGCAAGAACTATACCAATAGAAGCCTTATTGTTCCATTTAATATCACCCATCTCTTCGCCATCAGCCACAGCACAGAAGATGTCGTAGATATCGCTTTCTAAACGAGGCAATACCACCTCTGTTTCAGGATCACCAAAGCGAGCATTAAACTCAATCACTTTTATACCATTAGGAGTTTTCATCAAACCTCCATACAACACACCACGGAATGCACAACCCTCTGCAATCAACGCATTAGCTGTAGCACACATGATATAGTCGTATGCCCAATCAATATCCTCTTTAGTGATAAAAGGAATTGGTGAATATGCACCCATACCACCAGTATTAGGACCTTTGTCGCCATCGAAAGCGCGTTTGTGGTCTTGTGCCACCTCCATAGGATATACCTTTTCGTCAGACACAAAGCACATAAACGAAAACTCAGGGCCTGTCATAAATTCCTCGATCACCACACGACCATGTCCGAATTTATCATTCAACAACATATCGCACAAAGCCTCGTCAGCCTCTTCCAATGTTTCAGGAATCACTACCCCTTTACCAGCTGCCAAACCATCGTATTTCAACACAGTTGGAAATGTACCTTTTTTTACATACTCCAATGCCGCTTCATAGTTGTCAAACACCTCATACGCAGCAGTTGGAATTGAATATTTTTTCATCAAATCTTTAGCGAACTCTTTCGAACTTTCGATTTGAGTAGCCGCTTTTGTAGGACCAAAAATCCTCAATCCAGCAGCACGGAAAGCATCTACTACACCCACAGCAAGAGCAGCTTCAGGACCAACAACAGTAAGATCAATAGACTTCTCACGAGCAAACGCAATAAGTTCATCTACTTGAGTCTCTTTAAGAGCTACACACTCAGCAAGTTCAGCGATACCCGCATTACCTGGTGCAGCGTATATTTTTCCAACTTGAGGCGAACGGCTCAACGCATGCACAATCGCATGCTCACGACCACCACCACCTAATACTAAAACCTTTTTCATAATTTTCAGTCTACAGTCAACAGTCTACAGTCAACAGTCGCCATTCGGCATTAAAAATCTGTCCTCCATAGATTGTAAACTTAATTATTACAACACACAATCAATGGTCGGTGCGGTCTGTTGACCGTTGACCATTGACTGTTGACAATATTAATGTTTAAAATGACGCATGCCTGAGAAGAGCATAGCAATACCGCATTCGTTGGCTTTTTTCACCGAGTCTTCGTCGCGAACGCTCCCGCCTGGTTGTACGATTGCAGTTACGCCCATTTCATTAGCCAATGTCACGCAGTCGTCGAATGGGAAGAATGCGTCTGATGCCAATACCAAACCTTCAGTCACGCCGTTAGCATGAGCTTGTTTGAGAGCAATTTCGGCAGAACCGATACGATTCATTTGACCAGCACCCACACCGAGAGTTTTACCAGCTTTCACTACAACGATAGCGTTAGATTTCACATGTTTCACGATGCGAAGGCCGAAGTTCATATCTTCCAATTCTGCTGCTGTAGCATGTTTTTCAGTTACTGTCATCGAGTCAACCACTTCAGCAGTGTTGAGGTCCATTCCTTGAGCAAGGAGACCACCATTCACGCTCACATATTGCATAGGCACAGTAGTCATTGGCGACATTGGCACTTCGATAAGGCGAAGATTTTTCTTAGTTTGCAAGAGTTCCAATGCCTCTGGAGCAAACTTAGGAGCCATGATGATTTCGAGGAAGATAGGCTTCATGAGTTGAGCCACTTCGAGAGTGATTTCGCAGTTAGTTGCCACAATACCACCGAAGATGCTCACTGTATCAGCCTCATAAGCTTTAGTCCAAGCCTCAACTACATCTTTACCGATAGCTGCACCACATGGGTTCATATGTTTCAAACCAACGCAGAAAGGTACGTTGAATTCGCGCACGATAGAGAGAGCCGCATTTGCATCTTGAATGTTGTTGTAACTCATCTCTTTGCCGTGCAATTGACGAGCGAAAGCCAATGAGTAAGGCACCTCTTCCGAACCACGATAGAATTTAGCCGATTGATGAGGGTTTTCGCCATAACGAAGACCTTGAGCCAATTCATATTCGAGGAACAATTTCTCAGTCAAACCTGCTTTTTCGCGCATATATGTAGCGATACACATATCGTATTCAGCAGTGTGAGTATATGCTTTAGCCGAAAGTTGAAGACGAGTTTCGGCAGTAGTATTACCAGTAGCTTTGATTTCGGCAATGATGCGGTCGTAGTCCGAAGGGTCGCACACCACAGTCACGTCTTTGTAGTTTTTAGCTGCACTACGCAACATAGAAGGACCACCTATGTCGATATTTTCGATAGCATCTTCCATAGTCACGTCAGGTTTAGCAATAGTTTGACGGAATGGATAGAGGTTAACACACACCATGTCGATGAAGTTGATTTCGTTCTCTTCCAATGCTTTGAGGTGACTTGGGTCGTCGCGACGAGCGAGGAGACCACCATGCACTTTTGGGTGGAGAGTTTTTACACGACCGTCACAGATTTCAGGGAAACCTGTCACTTCGCTGATGTTAATCACTTCGATATTGTTGTCTTGGAGGAGTTTCATTGTACCGCCAGTAGCGATAATATCCCAACCAAGTTCTTTAAGACTTTGGACAAAAGGCACAAGACCTGTTTTGTCACTTACACTTACTAAAGCACGCATTTTATTAGATTATTAGTAGCGAGTAGCGAGTAACAAGACCCACTCAGCTTCGCTTCGTTTTTATATTTTTTTTAGACATGAAGACATGAGTACTTGATTTTTTGTTTTTCTTTTAACGTAAATTTTATCGCCAAAGGCTCAAAGACCGATGGTTATCATTAATTAATCGTAAATTATTTATAATTAATGGATAATTTGTGGTAATTTACGTTAAAAATTATTTTCGTGTCATCTTGTCTTCCTGTCTTTTTATACATGAAGACAGGAGAACATAATTTTTTCGTGTATTCTTGTACTCTTGTTTTAAATTACATCACCCACACATTTGGTTTTGGTGATGCAAAATATTTTGAGAGCATCGGTGCGAATGGCGAATTAAGAATTTTTGCCTCTTTCGGACACTCTTTGACGCAAGCGCAACATTTGATGCATTTCGAGGCATCCACCACACTCACATCCTCTCTGTTAATTGCTTCCATCGGACATACATCGACACATACGCCACACATCACACACTTCTCTTCGTCGGTCGTAGGCAACAACTTCACAGGATTTTTTGCCTGCTCGGCTTGATAGCCTTTTACGAACTCAACAAATGCCTTCACATTCTCCTCGCCCGAATCGGGACATGCCATCGCCGCCACATCCACTGCATCCATCGTCCCTGCCATCTTGGCTTTTATAAGTTCACCGAAGCGTTGAGCCTCAGCAATATCACCTTCATTAGGACGATCCACCGCCACAGGATTTTCATCCGTACTATACGAATGCTCACCCACAAATGCCGCTGCCGCAATGGTCACAAACCCACGTTCAGCGAGGAAGTCCGACATCTGCGTAGCTGCACGTTCGAAATTGCGATTGCCATACACCACCACAACCACCGCAGGAGTGTTGTTGCCACGCATAGCTTCCAATCGTTTCAAAGCCACTGGCGCCACACCACCGCCATACACAGGCACCGCCACAAGCAACATATCGTCAGCAGCAAAGTCAGGATTTTTCAACTCACCAAAAGTGATATCCTCCGCCACAAACTCATCTGCCACAGCGCAAGAGATAGCCTTTGCCACCCTCTCCGATGTATGCGTTGCCGAAAAGTATATAGTACGCAAGTTCATGATTTATTGTCTATAATTTATAACCTTCACACGGATTTATATTTTTCTCTCACGGATATCACTGAACCCACGGAATTTAATTTATCGCTAGCGATAAATTGTAATAAATAATTTGATTTTCTATTATCAGCCGGCGAAGCATCGGCGTTTCCGTGTCATCCGTGCATTTTTCGCCAAGGCTCAAGACTGTTAGTTCCGTGAGAAATAAATTTCCGTGTAAATAATTCTCTGCGAGAAAATATTATCCGTGAGACATCAAATTTGCATTATGCATTTACAAATCGCTTCTGGGTAGAGTTCGTGCTCGATGGCATGTATGCGAGCTTCCACCTCGTCGCGATCGTTACCGTAATACTCAAATGCTCGTTGCATCACTATCACGCCACCATCGACTGTAAGGTCGATGAAGTGCACTGTAACACCAAACACCTTCACTCCGAAGTTGAACGCATCATCAATGCCGTGCGCACCTTTGAACGATGGCAATAGCGCAGGATGAATATTCAATATCTTACCCTCATAGGCATTGTAGAGCGTTTCGCCCACGATGCGCATATATCCTGCAAGGCAGACCAAATCGACGTTCAATTCGTTCAATCGGTCCACAATGCGTTGTTCGTATGCCACTTTGCCACCACAGTCGCGTGGATGAAGCACGAGTGTAGGTATATCAAACTTCTTAGCGCGCTCGATGGCATAGGCATTAGCATTGTCGCACACGAGCAATACAATTTTTGCAGGCACACGACCATCAACACATGCTTGTGCTATCGCCTCAAAGTTCGAACCACTACCCGACGCAAAAACAGCAAGTTTTTTAAATTCACAATTCATATTACTTTTTGAAGACAGAAGAACATAAATAAAATTATAATATTTTTTTGAACGTAAATCCCCGTAAATTAATCATAAATTGCCTAATTATAGATTAAAAATTAATGGATAATTAATGGTAACCATCGGTCTTTGAGCCTTTGGCGATAAAATTTACGTTAAATAAAAAGATTTTTTGTTCTTCTGTTATTCTGTCTTTCTCTAAATTACAATATAACAACACCCTCAGTGTCAGTCACGCGACCGATAACAGATGCGCGTTCGCCATGCGATTTGAGGATTTCGATAGCTTTGTCAACTTCAGCAGCATCCACTGCGAGCACCATACCGATACCCATGTTGAAGATATTGAACATTTCGCGGTGAGCGATTTTGCCATATTTCTCAAGCATACGGAACACAGGAAGGATTTCCCAGCTACCCTCTTTCACTTCGATACCTTGACCTTCTTTCAAGATACGAGGAATATTTTCGTCGAAACCACCACCAGTGATGTGAGCCACACCGTGAACGTCGCAATTGCGAATCACGTCGAGCACTTGTTTCACATAGATGCGAGTAGGAGTAAGCAATACTTCACCAAGAGGACGTTCAGCATCCAATTCAGGGAGCACAGCGTGGAGGTCGAGACCAGCATCGCTAACCACTTTACGCACAAGGCTGAAGCCGTTAGAGTGAACACCCGAAGAAGCGATACCTACCAATACATCACCCACTTTCACTTTCGAGCCATCGATAAGTTTAGATTTTTCAACTACACCACAAGTGAATCCAGCGATGTCGTATTCACCTTCGGTATACATACCAGGCATTTCAGCAGTTTCGCCACCGATGAGGGCGCAACCAGCTTGACGGCAACCTTCAGCCACACCAGCCACGATATTTTCGATTTTAGCAGGTTCGTTAGCACCCACAGCCACATAGTCGAGGAAGTAGAGCGGTTCAGCACCTTGTGCCAACACGTCGTTCACACACATAGCCACAGCATCAATACCGATAGTATCGTGTTTGTCCATAGCGAAAGCGAGTTTGAGTTTAGTACCAACGCCATCAGTACCACTCACGAGCACAGGTTCTTTTACATTCAATGCTGAGAGGTCAAACATACCACCAAAAGCACCGATATTACCCATTACACCAACGCGTTCAGTTGATGCCACATGTTTTTTAATACGACGAACTACTTCGTAACCGGCCTCAAGATTCACACCGGCTTGTTCATAACTTTGAGCCATAATTTTATATAATTGAGAGTTGAAAGTTGAAAGTTGAAAGCTAAAAATCAGTCATTTATACTCGATTTTCTATCACCAAAGACACCAAGAGTCTCGGTTCAACTTTCAAATTTCAAATTATTATTAATTACAATATCGCTAATCTATTTCAACGTGCAAAGATAGTAAAAACTTTACAAATTAACAAACATAAACACAAAAAAATTATACATTAAAAAAGTACAAATAGTTAATACCTTACTAAAATCAAAAAAAAACAGACTCCTCACTCCTTATTCCAAATACCCACTCACAGTGTGTACTAACTTCAAGCAAGGTGCAAGCAAGTAAACGGTCAAAAACAATACCCACTCACAATGTGTTTATATCAAACTCACATTATAATTAATATTACACACATAGTCACTATTATCCCCATAATACCATTCTATATCATCATATTTACTTTTAATATATAACAACAAATAAAAAAGTGATTAACTCATCACTAAGCTAATCACCTTTTTATATTCTTACACCTAAAATCAACGACGACGCATCAATTTAGGATTCTTACTTAATTGTTGTACACCCTTAAGCATTTTCTGCATATCAGAAAATTGTTTCAACAAACGATTCACCTCTACAATCGAACGACCTGAACCTTTTGAAATACGATTTTTACGCGAACCATTAATAATTGCTGGGTTTGTACGCTCTTCATTGGTCATTGATTGAATAATTGCCTCAATACCTTTGAACGAATTATCATCAATATCTACATCTTTCAACGCTTTACCTACACCAGGAATCATAGAAGCGAGCTCTTTGATATTACCCATCTTCTTGATTTGTTGAATTTGATTATAGAAGTCGTTGAGGTCGAATTGATTTTTAGCAATTTTCTTTGAGAGTTTACGAGCTTCTTCTTCGTCGAATTGCTCTTGTGCACGTTCAACGAGCGAAACAATATCACCCATACCGAGGATACGGTCAGCCATACGAGCTGGGTGAAAGAGGTCAATAGCCTCCATTTTTTCGCCTGTACCTACAAATTTAATAGGTTTTTCAACAACCGAACGAATTGACAACGCAGCACCACCACGAGTATCACCATCCAATTTAGTCAATACAACACCCGTAAAATCGAGACGATCATTAAACTCCTTAGCAGTATTCACCGCATCCTGACCTGTCATTGAGTCAACAACAAACAAGATTTCTTGAGGATTAATAGCAGCCTTAATAGCAGCAATTTCAGTCATCATTTGCTCATCAACAGCAAGACGACCCGCTGTATCGACAATCACCACATCTCTACCCTCACGTTTAGCATGAGCAATAGCATTTTGTGCAATTTCAATAGGGTTCTTATTCTCAATTTCAGAATATACAGGCACTTTAATTTGCTCACCAAGCACACGCAATTGCTCAATCGCAGCAGGACGATACACGTCACACGCAACCAACAAAGGATTCTTACCTTGTTTTGTTTTGAGCATATTAGCCAATTTTCCTGAGAATGTAGTCTTACCCGAACCCTGAAGACCACTCATCAATACAATAGCAGGTTGTCCAGCTTGCGATTTCACGTTCAACGCAACATTCTCTCCTCCCATCAAACGAGCCAATTCATCGTGAACGATTTTCACCATCATCTCTTGTGGTTTAACAGCAAGAAGTACATTTTGACCCAAAGCCTTAGTCTTAACCTCATCAGTAAAAGTCTTTGCAACTTTATAGTTTACATCGGCATCAAGAAGCGCTTTACGCACATCTTTCAATGTTTCTGCCACGTTGATTTCTGTAATTTTCCCTTGTCCTTTAAGGATTTTAAATGAACGCTCAAGGCGTTCGCTCAATGATTCAAACATAATTTTATAATTAAAGATTAGAGGGGTAAAATCCCATCTAGAATAACTAAAAATCTATAACAACTAGCAACTAGTAACTAAAAAACTAGTAACTTAATAAAAAAAGGCGACCAACCAATTAAAGTTAGCCGCTTTTTTTGAGGTTCCTAGCAGATTCGAACTGCTGTAGACGGTTTTGCAGACCGGTGCCTAACCACTCGGCCAAGGAACCTTGCTTTTGCGAGCGCAAAGTTACAACTTTTTATTGGAACCACCAAATATTTTTGCAATTATTTTTTATCAGGTCTTCTACATCTACCCATATCATTGATTAATAGCTTTTTATAAGCTTCCTCCGCCTCATAAAGTCTATAAATTTTCTCAGCAGGCATTATTTTTTCAAGCTTTTCGAGGTAATCTGCACGCAATTGAGCTATCTTCAACATCTGAATTCGCACAACTTTCACTGCATTTTTATACTCTTCTTCTGTTGGTTCTTCACTAATTGTCTTCTTTGCTGAACGTATTTCACGATAACATTCTCCAGTTTCTGCTTCATTTTTTTCAAACAATACAGCAAACGCAGCCTTCTCCGTTTCAGTCAAATCCATAGCATCTACAAGAAATACCAATTTCTTTGCACGCATCTGAGCAAACCACTCAGAACGATTCTTATGAATAGCACATTTAGGGACGTTACATTTTTCTTGCGCCATCAAAGGCAAAGAAACAACCAATATCAAAAGTAAAAATATCTTTTTCATAATCTTTATATTTTATAGTAACATTTAATCCTCATCAATCAACTCCGCTTCAGCCAAAGCCAATTCAATATGATAAATATCCATCATTTCCAACATTTCATCAACATAACTCTCTTGGGCTATAATCTCTGCAGCTTGATTATCTACTTGTTGTTGCATATTTATCAACGCAACACCGCCAAACAACAATCCTGCAAACACTGCAGCCGATGATACAACCAATGCAGTCAAACGACGGAAATCTATTTTACGTCCTTTAGATTCTTCTATAGGTTGAACCATTTTCATCTCCTCTGCCAAACGAGCATCCATTCGAGCCGCAAAATCCTCGAAATAATTTTCAGGAACCTCAAACGGCAAACGCTTATCATTCATATCCATATTCATAATCTATTTTCAATTCTCATTCTACTCTTATGACTAACAACTACTAAAAAAGTTTAATCCTCTTCTTTAATAAATTGTTCAATTTTTTTCACTGCAATATGATACGAAGCCTTCAATGCCCCTTCACTCGTACCCGTCACCTTCGCAATCTCTTCATATTTCATATCATCGTAATATCTCATATTGAATACAAGACGCTGTTTTTCAGGCAATGAAAGCACTGCTCTTTGAAATTTTTTCATCATCTCATCTCCCTCATAATAGGCATCTGCTTCCATTCGCGATATCATTAACTCCTCATAATCAATCGACGTAGCCACATTTTTCAAACGCTGCTGTGCCAAAAACGTCAACGTCTCATTCGTTGCAATTCTATAGAGCCACGTATATAACCCACTATCGCCTCTGAACGAATCCATCGACTTCCATGCCTTTAAATATGTATTCTGCAATACATCATCAGCATCCTCATGCACCAACACCATCTTACGGATATGCCAATACAACCGACTCTGTGTAAGTCGAACCATCTGCGAGAAAGCCTTAGAACGACTCCTCTCATCCTGCAACAATGGTACTATTTCTTGTAATTTACTCTCCGACATAAATTCGTAATTCTTTTAGCGCACAAAGGTACAAAAAATTATCAAATCCACAAAAAAATTCTTCAACCTATATCAAATTTTGAAGAATTTGTATTATCTTTGCAAGTTGATTAAAAAAACTACCTAAAAAAAATAATGACTACTGAAAGCATCTTATTAGCATTTATACTCACCTTAATTGCAGGACTTTCAACTGGATTAGGCGGATTGATTGCGTTTTTCTCAAAACGCGACAATGTCCATTTTCTCACCACAGCTTTAGGTTTTTCGGCAGGAGTAATGCTTTTTGTCTCTTTTGTTGATATATTTCCCGAAGCATTAGAGGGCTTTACGACTTGCTATGGCGAAAAAGCTATGCTTGCTACATGCTTAGCTTTCTTCGGAGGAATGGGACTTATCGCTTTAATCGACTTTCTTATTCCAGAAGGCGAAAATCCACACGAAATGAATTACACTGAGCAAATAGCAAAAGAGCACAACATGCCCAACGAAAAAAAATTTCATCGCATGGGCATTATGTTAGCTTTATCGATAGCTATCCATAATTTTCCAGAAGGGCTTGCCACTTTTGCCATGTCACTGAGCGACATAAGTGTAGCTTTACCTATAGTCATTGCTATTGCTTTACACAACATACCCGAAGGCGTTGCAGTTGCCGTACCAATACACCAAGCCACTGGTAGCCGCTGGAAAGCATTGTTATACTCAATTCTATCTGGACTATCAGAACCACTTGGGGCATTAGTTGGTTTCTTAATTCTCATGCCATTCTGGAATACCACAATCGAATCTGCTGTTCTCGGTATCACTGCTGGTATTATGGTATATATCTCTATTGACGAACTACTACCAACCTCCGAGCGTTATGGCCATCACCACCTATCCATCATCGGAGTCGTTACTGGCATGATTTTTATGGCACTTTCGCTTATAATTATTGGTTAGAAAAACTCTAATCTCTTAACTCTTAACTCTAAACTAAATATGAAACAATTCGCAAAAGGTAGCATCGAATTCCTAACCGTTGCAGTGGAATTCTGCAAATTCATCGAACATCCTCTATCTGACAAAACCGATTTTCTAAATAAATTATCGAAACTATTACCTCTTATATATCTCAAAGCGGCAATGGTCGAAACAAAAAACGCTATTTACGACGAAGCGCCTGAGAAATTTGTCGATGAAAACGACTATGAGGCAGTGCGTGGCGATGTACAAAATCTCCTTGGCGACAAGGACCAATATCTCACCGCCATCCACCCCGACATTGCTCTCAGCGACAGCGTCATCGCAGCATCTATTTCTGAAGATATAGCCGATGTCTATCAATCGCTCAAAGACTTCACCGAAGTAGCAAAAACAGGTAACGAAAACCTCATGAACGATGCTCTCATCATCTGCATCGACGATTTCCGTGCCTTTTGGGGAACACGTCTCCTCAGTGCCGAACTTGCCATACACCAAGTCCTCACCAATGGATTCGACGAAGAAGAAGAACCCGAAATCAACACCAACCCACTCTTGCTATAAAATATCAAATCCACATATCCTATCTGTCATTAATGTCGAGATTTTGCAAAGCAAAAGCAAGACCTTTATGTCAAAGAAATAATATGTTCTTCTGTCTTTCTGTCTAAAAACAAAATGCTATACCAAAGTAAAATAGAAAAATCACTAATATCTACTCTTCCCCCATGCAACATCACGGGCGAAATCATCGTCATCGCCCGCCCCGAAGATGTAGCCGCCGCCATCGACGACCTCAAACAATGCCCTCTCATCGGCTTCGACACCGAAACTCGTCCCTCTTTTCGTCGTGGCGAATCTAACACCATATCCCTACTCCAACTCGCTACCGACCGACGTGCCTACCTCTTCCGGCTCAAAAAAATCGGGCATAACCAACACATCAAAGAGCTTCTCGAGAGCGAAGAACACATGAAAGTTGGTCTCTCGGTGCATGACGATTTCCACTCGCTCAACCGTTGGATGCCTTGCCGACCAAAAAATTTCATCGAACTGCAAAAATATGTCAAAGCCTTTGGCATCGAAGAGATGAGCCTACAAAAAATCTATGCCATCGTCTTCAACCAAAAAATCAGCAAACGCCAACAACTCTCTAATTGGGAAGCCGAAGAACTCACTCCTGCCCAACAACAATACGCCGCCATCGACGCCTGGGCTTGCCGCAACATCTACTACAAACTACAACACAAAATATAGGTCATCTCTTCATGCTTAAAAACATAATCCTAATGGTTATGTCTTTGATGTCGAGATTTTGCATAGCAAAAGCAAGACCATTATATTAAAAAATTATGTTCTTATGTCATTCTGTCTAAAAAAATATATATGATTACAATCCAACTCAAACCAAAACGCGAAGAAAACATCCTCCGATTCCACCCATGGATTTTCTCTGGTGCAATCGCTAAAATAACAGGCAAACCTGAAGAAGGCGACCTCGTGCGCGTCGTCAGTGCCAACCAAGAGTTCCTTGCCATCGGCCACTACCAAATCGGTAGCATCATGGTACGCATACTCTCATTCACCGACCGTCCTATCGACCGCTCATTCTGGCACGAACGCCTCAAAGCGGCATACGATATGCGCGTGGCACTCCGCCTTGCTGAGTCCGACCACACCAATGCCTACCGCCTTGTACATGGCGAAGGCGACAATCTCCCAGGCCTTGTCATCGACATCTATGGCGACACTGCCGTAGTTCAAGCTCACTCCGTAGGCATGCACTATGCCAAAGACGTCATCGCCGAACTCCTTGTCGAAATCATCCCTGCCGTCAATAATGTATATTACAAATCCGAAGGCACTATACCATTCAAAGCTCCCGTAAAACCTGTTGACGGCTACCTCATTGGCGACAAAACCGAGACTATCGCTCTCGAAAACGGACTCAAATTCCACGCCAACTGGCTCGATGGTCAAAAAACAGGCTTCTTTGTTGACCAACGCGACAACCGCTCGCTATTAGAGCACTACGCAAAAGATCGCAACGTGCTCAATATGTTCTGCTACACAGGCGGATTCTCATTCTATGCTATGCGTGGTGGAGCCAATCTCGTCCACTCGGTCGATAGTTCAGCCAAAGCCATCGAACTCACCAACAAAAACATCGTGCTCAACTTCCCTGTCGACCCTCGTCACGAAGCCAATGCAGTCGATGCCTTCAAATTTCTCGACGATATCAAGGACAAATACGACCTTATCATCCTCGACCCACCAGCATTTGCTAAGCATCGCGATGCACTCCGCAATGCACTTCGTGGTTACACTCGTCTCAATGCCCTCGCCTTCGAGCAAATCCGTCCAGGTGGCATACTCTTCACCTTCTCATGCTCGCAAGCCGTCAGCAAAGAGCAATTCCGTCTCGCAGTCTTCACCGCCGCCGCCCAAAGTGGTCGCTCAGTGCGCATCTTGCATCAACTCACACAACCAACCGACCACCCAGTCAACATCTACCACCCCGAAGGCGAATACCTCAAAGGCCTAGTCCTTTATGTAGAATAATTGAGAATGGAGAATTGAGAATGGAGAGTTGAGAATGGAGAGTTGAGGATTAAGAACCGAAAGACTTTAAGCTTTTATCAATAAAATTAAATACTATAAGATTATACATTAATGGTCTGTCTTTAATGTCGAAATTTTGCGAAGCAAAAGTAAGACCTTTATGTCAAAGAAAAAAATTATGTCTTTATGTCATTCTGTCTAAACTAAAAAATAAAACTTATGAGAAAAATCATCCTTCTCGCAATGTTATTCATTGCCACAATAGCAAACTGCCAAGTTGAAAAAATCCTCGGTCGTTGGACCACAATCGACGACAAAGAAAACATCCCAGTATCAGTAGTAAACATCTACAAAGGTACAGACGGCAAATACTACGGACAAATTGAAAAAATACTCGTCAAAGGCGAAGAAAACAAACTCTGCACCGAGTGCGAAGGTGCGCTCCACAACAAACCTGTTGTAGGCATGGTCATCGTCAACAACATGGAATGGCGCGACGGCAAACTCCAAGGTGGCACCATCCTCGACCCCGACAATGGCAAAACCTACTATGCCAAAATGTGGATTGACCCCAAAACCGGCAAACTTATCCTCCGTGGCTCACTCGACAAACGCGGCATTCTTGGTCGCAACCAAGAATGGGTCCGCAAATAAAACAACACAAAAAAAGACTACTCTGCAAAGTAGTCTTTTTATTTTATCTTCTCACTCTCCACAATCTTCGCCCCCGATAACATCTGCATCAATCGCAGCACCCTTTCAATCTTTGGTTGATCCATAATAAAAACAATTTTATCTTATGTATTATATTACACTTCCAACAACCATTTCACAGCAGGAACAATACGAATAGTATAATCGTCTATAGTTAAATCTTCTTCTTGCTCAAAAGTTACAATTGTTAACCTATTGCAACGAAATTTACGTGCACCTTGCAACAACGAATTAATTTCACGCTTGCGTGTTTTATCATCTGTCATATCATAACAAACTTGATATAACTCTTCAACACTTCCTCCTTGCGTCAACATAAAATCAACTTCAAACGTACGATCACGATAATAAAACACATCTGCAAAACGAAAACTTGCTCGGTGCAATAACTCAACAAAAACAACATTTTCTAAACGCCACCCCATATTTTGTTGAACAAAAGTATTCTGACGATTAGAAACAAAAGCTGGATCTATTACATAAATCTTCTCGCCTCTAATACGTTCTCTACTTTTATACGAAAATCGACGCACCGATAACAACAAAAAAGCTTCTTGTAAATATTTACAATAAGTATCAATTGTATGGTCAGAAACACCAAACTGTTTAGCCAAAGTAGCAGGATTGTATTCTTGAGCAAAATTATCAATCAAATACATGGCTAATCTAAATAATACCTCTGGGTAACGAACCTTAAAACGCTTTGTTATATCACGCTTAATAATAGCTTCTAACAACCCCATGATATAATCATGCTTATTACTTTCATATAATAATTCAGGAAAACCTCCTTGTTGCAAATACTCATGCAATGCCCTTTTTATTTCAGCCTGAGCTTTTGTTGTAAAGGCCTTTGTATTTATCTTTTTACAATCAACGTATTCCGCAAAAGAAAAAGGATAAAGCACTATCTTATGATGACGTCCTGTAAGATGCGTTGCCAATTCATTAGATAACAATTTTGCATTACTAC
>JAZQRP010000137.1:0-18400 GCA_045629685.1 Candidatus Aphodosoma sp.
TATCGTAGGTATGATCCAAGCATTCGACAAAATCCAACAAGTAGGTGATATGTCTGCTTCAGTTGTAGCAGGTGGTATCAAAGTTGCGTTGTTGACAACTCTCCTCGGTCTTGTTGTTGCTATGATTCTTCAAGTATTCTATAACTATCTTCTTGCTCGTATCGACTCTATCGTTACTGATATGGAAGATTCTTCTATCTCTTTGCTTGATATCGTAGTTAAATATTCAAAAAAATAATTGATCTACCATGAATAAATTTATTGAAAAATTGCCTAAATTCACCTTGTGGGCACTATTTGCTATCTCATTGGTGATTGCAGGTTTCTTTATCTTTGGCGGACAAACTGAAGTTGAAGGCAATGGTGGAGAATTATTGTCAACTCCAGTTCATACAGAGATGTTCCTTAATTGGACATACGCTCTCTTCGCTATCGCAGTTATTGCAACTCTTGTTGCGTCTGTGTTCACTTTTGTAACAAATTTCCGCAAAAACCCTAAAAAAGGTATTGGAACACTTGCTGTTTTAGTTGTGTTTGCTCTTGTATTTGTAATTTCTTGGGTTATCGGTTCTCCTGAAAAACTCGAAATTATCGGTTACGAAGGCACTGACAACGTTGGTTTCTGGGCTCAATATGCTGATATGTGTATGTATGCAACTATCATTTTTGCATCTGCAACTATCCTTGCTTTGTTAGGCTCAACATTGTATTCTAAAATTAAAGGTTAATTCCTTGTTATAAAAACGAGAAAAATGGCTAATAAAAGAAAATTACCTGAAATTAATGCGAGTCAAATGGCTGACATCTCGTTCTTGCTTTTGATTTTCTGGCTTTGTTCTACAACAATGTCAACCGATCAAGGTCTTTCTCGTCGTCTTCCACCACCACTTCCACCTAATATGGAAAAACCTGATGTGGAGGTTAACGAACGTAATATCTTTATCGTATTGATTAACTCTCAAAATCAATTGCTCGTACAAGGTGAACCTATGGATGTTCGTCAACTTCGCGAAGAGGCTAAAGCATTTATCCTTAACGTAGAAAACGACATTCACAAGCCAGAACTTTTCGAAGTAACAGCTGATGTGTTAGATAAAAATGGTAATGTAGAACGTACTCTTAAAACAATTACTACTAAAAACCACGTTATCTCACTTCAAAACGACCGTGGTACTACTTACGATAAATATATCGAGGTACAAAACGAGTTAGTTGCTGCTTACAACGAAGTTCGTGACGAGTATTCACGCAGAGAGTTTGGTGGTCTTACATTTAATGAATTGACTGCAGAACAACAAGAAGCTGTTCAAACTCTCTTCCCTCAAAAGATATCTGAAGCTGAACCTAAAAACTATGGAGGAAAAAAATAATGGCACAAATTAGAAAAGGTGGAAAAAAAGAGGTACCTGGTGTAAATACATCATCATTGCCTGACATCGTGTTTATGCTTTTGTTCTTCTTCATGGCTACAACTACAATGAAAGAGGTTACTTACAAAGTAGATGTAAAGGTTCCTGAGGCTACAGAACTTCAAAAACTCGAGAAAAAATCTCTTACTCGTTACATTTATGTTGGTACTCCTATGAAAGAATATCAAAAAATGTATGGTAAAGAATCTCGTGTTCAGCTCGACGATGCATTTGCTGAAGTAGATGAAATCGAAATGTTCATCGAAAACGAACGTAATGCTATGAAAGAGAGCGACCAAGGTTTGCTCACAGTTTCTATCAAAGCTGACAAAGAAACTAAAATGGGTATCATTACCGATATCAAACAAGCATTGCGTCGTGCTCAAGCTCTTAAAATCAACTATGCGGCTACACAACGTATGAGTTATTAAGATTTGCTTAATATAATAAGAAAGAGGATTGTCATTAGATAATCCTCTTTTTTTATGAAAAATTTATAGATTATATTTTGCTTATTATGCATAATTTTTGTATCTTTGCAAATTATTAAAATAATATGCAATGATAAAGTCTTTTTTTAAAGAAGTTGGTGAATATTGTTTGTTGATGAGGAAAACTTTTTCTCGTCCAGACAATTGGCGTATGGTGCTTAAACAAGTGCCAACTGAGATGGTGAAGCTTGGTGTAGATTCGGTGGGTATTATATTGATTATATCGGTCTTCATGGGTGTTATTATGACTATGCAGGTGGTGTTGAATACAGAAAATCCTATGTTGCCTCGCTATACTACAGGCCTTATGTTGCGTGATACATATTTGTTGGAGTTTTCGTCAACTATTATGTGTCTTTTGTTGGCTGGTAAGGTGGGTTCGAATATTGCTTCTGAGATTGGTTCTATGCGTGTATCAGAGCAAATTGATGCAATGGAGATAATGGGCGTTAATTCAGCTAATTATTTGATACTACCAAAAGTATTAGGTCTTGTGTTGTTTATGCCTGTATTGGTTACGTTCTGTGTGGCATTAGGACTTTTAGGCGGTGCTGGTGTGGCACAATTTACTGATTTGATTACGATGAGTGATTATATTTATGGTATTCAGTATGCATTTTATCCATTCTATTTTACGCAAGGTGTAATTAAGTCGTTGTTCTTTGGATTTATTATTTCGTCTGTATCGTCGTTTTATGGTTATTATGCATACGGTGGAGCATTGGCTGTAGGTCGCGCAAGCACCCATGCTGTTGTTAATAGTAGTGTGATTATGCTCCTTGCCGACGTCGTATTAACTAAAATTATGCTTACATAACAATGAGGAATGAGGAGTTAGAAATGAGGAATGGGAAGTTAGGTAGATAATGAAGTAAATTGTAAATAAGTAAATAGTGAGTGAATGTTGTGAGATGAAGTATTGACTTTCAACTTTCAACTTTCAATTTTCAACTTGTATGATTGAAGTTAAGAATTTACATAAGTCGTTTGACGGAAAGAAAATATTAGAAGATATTTCTGCTCAATTCTTGAGTGGAAAGGTCAATCAGATTATAGGACAGAGTGGTTCAGGTAAGACGGTGTTGATGAAGTCGGTGATTGGACTTTTTCGCCCTGAAGAGGGGCAAGTGTTGTATGATGGGCGTAATTTGGTTGAAATGTCTGGTCGTGAGGTTAAAAAATTGCGTCAGGAGGTGGGTATGTTGTTTCAAGGCTCAGCTCTGTTTGATTCATTGACTGTGTTGGGTAACGTGATGTTTCCGCTTGAGATGTTTTCGAATATGACGCGTAAAGAGATGGAAGAGAGAGCTAAGTTTTGTCTTACACGCGTAAACCTTATGCCAGATAAGTTTGGACTCTTTCCAGGTGAGATAAGTGGAGGTATGCAAAAACGTGTAGCTATTGCGCGTGCTATTGCTTTGAATCCTAAATATTTGTTCTGTGATGAGCCAAACTCAGGTCTTGACCCTGTGACTTCGTTGGTTATTGATAAATTGATTGAAGAGATTACCGAAGAGTATAATATTACAACTATTGTAAATACTCACGATATGAACTCTATAATGGAGACAGGAGCGCATATTATATTGATTGAAAAAGGTCATAAAGCGTGGGAAGGCTCGAAAGATGATATATTTACATCCGATAATAAGTCACTCAATGACTTTGTTTTTGCCTCGGATTTATTTAAGAATGTGCGCAAAGCAGTAAATAACAAATAGTAGTAAGTCATAAGTCGTAAGTCGAAAGACTTTAAAATGTTTTATTTCTATTATTCTTACTACTTATTACTTATTACTAAAAAAAATACTAACCTTTTAATTATTAGATACTATGGGAGAAAAGACACGTTATTCAGATGCTGAATTAGAAGAATTCAAAGCTATTATTCTTGAAAAATTAGCGAAAGCTCAAAAAGAATATGATGAGTTGCGCAGTGTAGTAAGCAATGCTGATGGAAATGATGTGAATGATACATCTCCAACATTCAAAACTCTTGAAGAGGGTGCTCTTACATTGGCAAAAGAGGCTCATGGACAATTGGCTCAACGCCAAATGAAGTTTATTCAACATCTTCAAGCTGCACTTATTCGTATTGAGAATAAGACATACGGTATTTGTCGCGAAACAGGCAAATTAATTCCAAAAGAACGCCTTCGCGCTGTGCCTCATGCTACTTTGAGTATAGAAGCTAAAAATAAACAAAAGTAAGATAGATGTTAAAGGTAAAAAAATATTTGCCACTGATAGTTTTATTGGTGGCAATTGTTGCTGACCAATGGTTGAAGTTTTATGTTAAACTCAATTTTACGTTGGGCGAAAGTGTGCGTGTGTTTGATTGGTTTCAAATACTATTTGTCGAAAATCCAGGAATGGCATTTGGTTGGGAATTGGGCAGTAAGTTGTTTTTAACAATTTTCCGTATTGTTGTGTCGGGTGCAGTGGTTTGGTATTTGATTAAGTTGATGAAGGATGAGTATAAGTTAGGTTATCAAATAGTGATAACGTTGATTTTAGCTGGTGCAATCGGAAATATTATTGACTGCGTGTGTTATGGTGTGATTTTCTCTGAGAGTACCTATTTTGCAACATCTGAATTTATGCCAGAGGTTGGTTATGCTTCATGGTTTATGGGTAAAGTGGTCGATATGTTCTATTTCCCACTATTTACTTTTCCTGATTGGTTGCCTTTGTTGGGTGGTGAAATATTTTTTAGTCCGATATTTAATTTAGCTGATAGTTATATAACAGTGGCTATTTTCGTATTGATTATATTCTATCATAAAGATTTCAACGATACGATTGAGAGATATACAAAGAAACAATAGATATGAAAAATAGAGTGCTATACATATTATTGTTGATTTTGTTGTCGGGTTGTGTGCGTCCGTGGGGAGTATTGTCACAAGATGAGATGGTGGCTGTGTTGCTTGATGTGCATATAGCTGAAGCAGCTATGAAAGTTGTAGATGGGAGTGCTAAGCGCATTGAAAAGCAGGAGTATTATAACGTAGTTTTTGAAAAACATCATACAACAAAAGAGCAGTTTGAAAAATCATTGGATTGGTATGCCCATCATCCTAAAGTGTTGGTAGAAATTTACGATGATGTAAAAAAGGAGGCTGAACATTTGCAAGAGAGAGTCGAGGCGTATGAATTTCATATAGAAGATAAACCATCTAAAGTGGATTCTATTGTTGAATTTGATTTGTGGCATTGGGAGAGAGAGCGCTTGTTGACTTTGGATAAAGATAGTATAATGCCAATTGATTCATTGCATTTTACTATTACGGATAGTAATTATTTTTATAAGTCTGAGTCGTTACAATTCTATTTGAAAATGCGTGCGTATGCTCGAGATTCAGTGCCTTTTATAACACGTGTTATTTATCACTACTCCGATTCTGTAGTTGATACATTGCAATATGAGTCTTTGGCAGATTCTATATGTAGGCGTTATAGATTCACTCAACAGATACCAAGTTATAGAAATATAGATAGTTTATTTATCGAACTAGTAGATTCTGCAAGAACAATAGAGAGAGTAGAAATAGATAGTGTTGAGCTGAATAGAGTTTACAATAAGTTTCTTTATCCTATTAAGAGTGATATTAGAACTAAAATACGAGAGGCGAATGACTCAATATCAAGGAGTAGGGAGAAAGGAATAAGGAGTAAGGATTAATAATTAATAATTTTGCATTTTGCATTGTAAATTGTGCATTGATAAATATGAAGCGTGTAGCTGCAAATAAAGTGTTGGTTGATTCTAATACGATAGAAAACAACCTTATGATAGAACGTGACGATAATGGTCGTGTTCGTCGTATGGTTTGTATTACTGATTTGCAGGTGGAGCCTTCATCAACAGTTTTTTATAATGGTTTGATAACTACCGATGTTGATTTGTCAAGGCGAGAGGTTGGGGTATCGGTTATTGATTTAGTAGAAGATGCTTTAGTATTGGGTTATCAAGGACGATTTTTGCTTTGGCAAAATCTATCACTTAGCGAATTTCGCATTAAAGAAGATACAAAAGTAATTGAAATATAAAATAGTAACGAGTAACGAGTAACGAGTAACGAGACTTTTCGCTTGCTTGCAATTGAAGTCGTATTACCCATTACTTGCTACTAAAAGTTTAAAGAAATGGCAAAAGAGTTAAAAGAATTGACACCACGTGAGGAGAATTACTCACAATGGTATAATGATTTGGTTGTAAAAGCAGATTTAGCTGAAAATTCAGCAGTGCGTGGTTGTATGGTTATCAAACCATACGGTTATGCTATTTGGGAGAAAATACAACGTCAACTCGACGATATGTTTAAAGAATCAGGTCACGTTAATGCCTATTTCCCTTTGTTGATTCCAAAATCATTTTTGAGTCGTGAGGCTGATCACGTAGAAGGTTTTGCTAAGGAATGTGCTGTTGTAACACACTATCGTCTTAAAAATAGCGAAGAGGGCAAAGGTGTTGTGGTTGACCCAGAAGCTCGTCTTGAAGAGGAGTTGATTATCCGTCCTACATCAGAAACTATTATTTGGAATACGTACAAAAATTGGATTCAATCGTATCGCGACCTTCCAATCCTTTGTAACCAATGGGCTAACGTAATGCGTTGGGAAATGCGTACACGTCTTTTCCTTCGTACTGCAGAGTTCTTGTGGCAAGAGGGCCACACTGCTCATGCTACAGAAGAAGAAGCTCTTGAAGAAGCACGTAAAATGCTTGATGTGTATGCCGAATTTGCTGAAAAATATATGGCTGTACCTGTTGTTAAAGGTATCAAATCGGCTAACGAACGTTTTGCTGGTGCGGTCGAAACATTCTGTATCGAGGCTATGATGCAAGATGGTAAAGCTCTTCAAGCTGGTACTTCTCACTTTTTGGGACAAAACTTTGCTAAAGCATTCGATGTGCAATTTGTTACAAAAGAGAATAAACTCGACTATGTTTGGGCTACATCATGGGGTGTTTCTACTCGTTTGATGGGTGCACTCATCATGGCTCACTCTGATAATAATGGTCTTGTATTGCCTCCAGCTCTTGCTCCATTCCAAGTTGTTATCGTGCCTATCTACAAAGGTGACGATCAATTGGCTATGATTAATGAGAAAGCGGATGCTCTTGTTAAAGAGTTGAAAGCAATGGGTGTAAGTGTTAAATATGATAATGCTGATAATAAAAAACCAGGCTGGAAATTTGCAGAGTATGAATTGAAAGGTGTGCCTGTGCGTGTAACACTTGGTGCTCGCGACCTCGAAAATGGTATGGTTGAAATCATGCGTCGTGATAAACTCGAAAAATCATCAGTTGCCTACGAGGGTGTAGCTCAGTACATCAAAAATCTTTTGGCTGATATTCAATCAAATATTTTCCAAAAAGCATTAGACTATCGTGCTTCTGTTACTCGCGAAGTAAACTCTTACGATGAGTTTAAAGTCGAAATCGAAAAAGGTGGTTTCATCTCGGCTCACTGGGATGGCACTCCTGAAACAGAAGAACTCATCAAACAAGAAACAAAAGCAACAATTCGTTGTATTCCTTTGGATGGAGACACAACCCCAGGCGTATGTATGGTAACAGGTAAACCATCTGCACGTCGTGTATTGTTTGCTCGTGCATATTAAGATGTAAATAACGCAATTGTATCTTATTTGTGCTGTTAGAAGTATAGAGGAAAATGTATTTTTTAATTACAAGTTAAATCTCAACTATTATGGGTGTAACAAAAAAAATTAAGAGTTATTTTAAACGTACATCCCCCATTAAAGAAAAAATTCTTGTAACGGGAGGTTTAGGGTATATTGGTTCGCATACTGTTGTAGAACTAATTGAAGCAGGCTATGAAATTTGTATTGTTGATAACCTTTCGAATTCGAATATTGATGTATTAAAAGGTATCGAAAAAATTACAGGAGTAAAACCTGTTTATGAGAATATTGATTGCACTGATTATGTTGCAATGAATAAATTTCTTGCAAAAAATGAGGGGGTTCGTGCGGTAATTCATTTTGCTGCATCCAAGGCTGTGGGTGAGTCGGTTGAGAAACCATTGATGTATTATCGTAATAATGTAGTTTCTCTTATTAATATTCTTGAACTTATGCCGATTCATAAAATTGAAGGTATAGTGTTCTCTTCATCTTGTACAGTTTATGGTCAACCTGATGTATTGCCTGTAACTGAGTCGGCTCCATTGCAAAAAGCACTTTCTCCATACGGCAATACAAAACAAATTTGTGAAGATATTGTTCGTGATACAGTAGCTGCTAATCCTGCGGTAAAAAGTATTCTTTTGCGTTATTTCAATCCAATTGGTGCGCATCCATCGGCATTAATTGGCGAATTGCCTAATGGAGTGCCAAATAATCTGCTTCCTTTTGTAGCTCAAACGGCAGCTGGCATTCGTAAAAAACTTAAAGTGTTTGGTAATGACTATAATACACCTGATGGTTCTTGTATTCGAGATTATATAAATGTAGTAGATTTGGCAAAAGCTCATATAGCGGCTATGCGTCGTATTTTAGGTGGTGAAGTAGAAACTGTTGAAACTTACAATGTTGGTACTGGTCGAGGACTTTCTGTCCTTGAGATATTGAATGCTTTTGAAACTGTGAATGATGTGAAAGTACCATATGAAATAGTAGGTCGTCGCGCAGGTGATATTGAGCAAGTTTGGGCTGATCCTTCTTATGCAAATAAAATGTTGAACTGGAAAGCAGAGGTGTCGCTTGAAGATACTGTCCGATCAATATGGAAATGGCAACTTCATCTAGCTGAACAAGAAGAAGATAAAGAAGCTTCTAAAGGTGGAAAAATACTTAGTGGAAGCTAATGCAAGATTAAAATATTGTGACTAAATTTAGGTCGAGTTTTATTTTAAACTCGACCTACTTTATAAATTTATGATATGCAAAATGTAAAAATAAATTAGTCTTTTGAAGACTAATAATTACGATAATTCTTTTTGGAGTTATACTTTGTAATCCGAAAAAAAATTATTACCTTTGTAAAATTTATTACATTAGGATATATGGGAGCAAATATGAATCGTCATGCTATGAATTTTGGAGCCATAATGGGTTTAGTGTTTTCGCTTAACTTTTTGGTAACAACTATTAAAAGTCTTGCTTTTATTCAATATTTTTTTGTTGTAATAATAATATATTTAGCTTATCGTTTTGTAGTGCATTGTCGCGAAAATGTTATGGGTGGGGCTATTTCGTATGGGTCTGCTTTGTGGTATAATATGCAATTGTTTATGTATGGGGCCATGATATCAGCATTGGTGCGTTATATTTTTTATGCATACATTAAACCTGATTTTTTGCAGAATCAATTAAATGAAACTCTTGTTGCTTTGCAGGGAACTCCGATGGCAGACGTAATAACTGGTGAGGTATATCAACAAACGGTAGAGATGATGACTCCACTTAATATGGCATTACAATCTATTTGGTTGAATTTGATTTTAGGTTTGTTGGTGGGGTTTGTTATGGCTGGGGTTGTGAAGAAGGTTGAGAATCCGTTTTCGGATAGTGGTGCTGAGATGTGAAAAAGTTACAGAATTTTTAATTGTTAATTCTTAATTCTTAATTAAATATATGGATATTTCAGTAATTGTGCCTTTATTTAATGAGGCTGAGTCGTTGCCTGAGCTTTATGCTTGGATTCAACGAGTAATGAATGAAAATAAATTTTCATATGAGGTAATATTTATTAATGATGGGAGTACGGATAATTCATGGCAAGTAATTCAAGACTTAAAGTCTAAATCAGAGAATGTTCGTGCTATTCGTTTCCGTCGTAATTATGGCAAATCTCCTGCCTTGTTTTGTGGTTTTGAGCGTGCTGAAGGCAATGTGGTTATTACTATGGATGCTGATTTGCAAGATTCTCCAGATGAAATACCTGAATTGTATCGTATGGTGATGCAAGATGGTTATGACCTTGTGTCTGGTTGGAAACAAAAACGTTATGATAATACTTTTACAAAGAATATCCCTTCTAAAATTTATAATGCTACTGCGCGCAAGGTAACTGGTTTGAAATTGCACGACATGAATTGTGGTTTGAAGGCTTATCGCAAAGAGGTTATCAAAAATATTGAAGTGTATGGTGAAATGCACCGCTATATTCCTTATTTGGCTAAAAATGCAGGTTACACAAATATTGGTGAAAAGGTTGTTATTCATCGTAAACGTCAATATGGAGTTTCTAAATTTGGTTTAGAGCGTTTTGTGAATGGTTATCTCGACCTTTTCTCTCTCTATTTCCTTGATAAATTTGGTAAACAACCAATGCACTTTTTCGGTTTGTGGGGTAGTGTGATGTTTTTGATTGGTTTTATAGCAGTTGTGGCAGTAGGGGCTATGAAACTGATAGCTTTAGCTAAAGGTATTCCTGCGCCACTTGTTACAGATACTCCATATTTTTATATTGCTTTAACAATGATGTTGTTGGGTACGCAGATGTTCCTTTCTGGTTTTGTGGGCGAATTAGTAAGTCGTTCTAACGCTGAACGTAATAAATATCATATAGCCGAAGAATTATGAATTTTGAAATATTAATAGCATTTTTGCTTGCTGGAATAATTGTTTTTGGTGGGGTTTATATGCTCATGAATAGATTTTTTAAACAAGAATCTGAACGTAGAGTCTATGAATGGCGCAAACAAAATAATGATATTGTATTGCCTATACGATTGCGAGCATACGAGCGCATTGTGTTATTTTTATCGCGTATTGAGCCGAAGTCGTTGTTATTGCGTTTTGATTTCGCTGGTATGACGGTCTTGCAATTACAGCAAATGTTGTTGCAAGCTGTGCGTGATGAGTATGACCACAATGTGTCGCAGCAGATATATATTAGTCGTGAGGCATGGGCATTAGTTGTTAATGCTCGTGAAAGTCTGACACAGTTGATAAATACTTGTGCATCGCAATTGAATGCACAAGCCAATGCTATGGAACTAGCTAATTTAGTATTAGTTGCATACGCATCAAATACCAAATCACCTATAGATCTAGCAGTAGACTATATTAAAACTGAAATGAAGCAATACTGATGCGAAGAGGTTGGATATACATATTGTTGGTGGTTGGTCTGATGTCGTGTACTTCAGACGAAAATTGTATGCAAGAATTGAATTTTTCAATGAAGGCAGAGATATATCGTATGGTGTTCGATGCTTCAATTGAACAATTTGTGCCTGAAAAATATTCTCTTCCTCTCTCATTACAAGGACTTAATTCTGATTCTTTGTTGTATGATTTGACTTCTACATCAACGTTGAGCATTCCACTTCAAAAACTTGATACTATATCTTCTTTTGTATTAACAACTAAAATTCAATTAGATACTAATTATGTAACTACACTTGATACTATTGATTTTTATCATACTAATACTGAGAAATTTATTTCTCTTGAATGTGGCTGTGTCGTTGAAAATAGTATTACGGGTGTGGCACAAACTACGCATCGTATAGATTCTATCGTAGTAATTTCTCCTGAGGTTAATTTGCAGTCAGAAAACAATGTTAAAATATATTTGAATCAGCGATGAAGAGGAGTGTGATATTTCTATTGTGCATTTTGCATTTTGCATTTTGCATTGATGTAAATGCTCAATTGGGAGGGGGTGTTAATTCATCATCTTATAGTAATGAAAGTGAACAATCACAGCCACCTAAAGTAAAGCAATTTAGAGGTGATGTTTTTCGTGGATTGTCCGTTCATGCCGATATAGGTTCACCTATCATATCTCTTTTAGGAGGTTACGCTCGTAGCTACGAACTACAATTGGATGTTAATCTTTATCGTCGTTTATATCCAATTTTTGAAATAGGTTATGCTACTGCAAAAAAAGAGGCTCTATCTGGAATTGTATATGATACAAAGGCACCTTTTTTTCGAGTGGGTTTGAATTATGGATTATTGAAACCATTTAAAGATGATGAGTCTGCTCGTTCCGTTAAATGTTATCCTTTCGTCGGGTTGCGATATGCTTTTTCTCCTATTACTTACAACCTTTCAAACGTAAAAATTGAAGATGAGTATTGGGGTACATCAACACTTAAAAATTTTAACAATAATCTCGAATATGCAGGTTGGATGGAAGTCGTAGGCGGTGTACGAGTTGATTTATTCAAAGGCCTTACTTTGGGGTGGTCTGTACGAATTAAAACATTCTTACATACTTCTGCTCCTGATAAATCATATATTTGGTATGTTCCTGGTTATGGTAAATCTTCAGGAATGGGTGTGATGTTTAATTATACTATTGGTTACACTTTCTATAGTGGACAAGATATAAAAGAAAAAAAATGAAAAAAGCATTGTTTGTTTTGATTGTGCATTGTGCATTGTGCATTGTGCATTGTCTTAGTGCTCAAAATAAGCATGAAATGCGTGCAGCATGGATAGCAACTGTGGCTAATATCGATTGGCCTAAACGAGGTTGCTTTGATGTTGACTCTCAAAAAATGCAAATGATTGAGATTCTAGATAGTCTCGAATCATTAAAATTTAATGCTATAGTATTTCAAATTCGTCCAACAGCCGATGCTTTATATCAATCAGCCCTAGAACCCTGGTCTTTGTTTTTGACTGGAAAACAAGGTGTTGCTCCCGAACCTTTTTATGACCCATTAGAATTTACTATCTCCGAGGCACACAAGCGTCATATTGAGGTACACGTGTGGCTTAATCCATACCGAGTATTGAATATCGATAATTTAAAATTATTGTCTTCCAATCACTTATATTATCGCCACCCTGAATTGTTCGTGAAATATGGCAAACAGTACTATTTCAATCCAGGTCTTGATGAAACTCGTCAGTTCTTAAATAAAGTAGTTGCCGATATTGTTACTCGTTATGATATTGATGCTGTGCATTTTGATGATTATTTCTATCCTTATCGTGTGCCTGGCGAAGAGTTTCCTGACGAAGTTACTTTCAAATGTTTCCCTCGTGGTTTTGTAAATAAAGATGATTGGCGCAGAAACAACGTAAATCTTATTATCCAAG
Source organism: Candidatus Aphodosoma sp. (assembly GCA_045629685.1). Lineage (GTDB taxonomy): Bacteria > Bacteroidota > Bacteroidia > Bacteroidales > Paludibacteraceae > Aphodosoma. The sequence continues at coordinate 12,938 of JAZQRP010000137.1, forward strand.
AACTTAATTCTACAATTAAATCCATAAAGCCGTGGGTTGAGTTTGGTATTAGTCCTTTTGGCGTTTGGCGCAATGCCGACCAAGATATCAATGGTAGTGCAACACAAGCGGGATGTACAAATTTCGACGACCTTTATGCCGATGTGCGTCTTTGGTTGCGTGAAGGATGGATTGATTATGTAGTGCCACAACTTTATTGGGAGATTGGGAAAAAAGTAGCCGATTATGAAGTACTCGTTGACTGGTGGAGTAAGAATAGTTTTGGTCGTAATCTTTACATTGGTTTGTCGGCATCTAATTTGGGTCACGGAAAAATAGACGCATGGAAACGACCAAATGAGCTTTGTCGTCAATTGGCTATGAACGAAAAACATCCCGAAACTAGTGGAGCAGTTTTCTTTTCTTGCAAAGGCTTATTGCGTAATGCACAAGGCTTGTGTGACAGCCTTCAACAAACTTATTATAAATATTTAGCTCTCAATCCCGAAAATAACAATTTAAAAGGATTCTCTTCCGCTGCACCTCGCAACCTTCGCATTGAAGAGGGAAAACTTCGTTGGGATGCTGTTGAAGATGAAGGAGGTTATCAAATCGCTTATTATGTAGTCTATATGTTTGATGCCTCTTTAGGCAAAATAGACACAGGTGATCCAACCAATATATTAATGAAAACTTCTAATACTGAGGTTGATTTGTCGCAAATTGATAATAAAGGATTAAAACAAGTCACATTTGTCGTAACAACCATCAATCGTTTCCGTCAAGAAAGCGCAGTAGTCGATAAAGTTACTTATATATATTAAAATTATGAAGTTTCTCGCCATTATACCAGCACGTTATGCTTCAACTCGTTTCCCCGCAAAACCATTAGCTCTGTTAGCAGGAAAACCTGTCATTCAGCATGTCTATGAGCGCGTGTCAAATGTATTAGATGCTGTTGTTGCTACCGACGACCAACGCATATTCGACGCAGTCTCTCAATTTGGCGGTAGAGTAGTGATGACATCTACCGAGCATCGTACTGGCACTGACCGTTGTCTTGAAGCCTACTTCAATTGTGGCATAGAAGCAGATGTAGTTATAAATGTTCAAGGCGATGAACCATTTATTGCCGAAGAACAAATACGTTCTTTGATGCAATGTTTCAACAATCCACAAACCGACATAGCAACACTTATAAAACCATTTCCCACCGATACATCATTTGCAACACTCTCAAATCCAAATACCCCCAAAGTTATAACTAATCCACAAGGTCAAGCTATATATTTCTCGCGTAGCATAATACCATATTTACGAGGTGAAGAAAACGAAAAATGGGCATCACTTCATACTTATTACAAACATATTGGCATTTATGCCTATCGAGTAGAGATTTTAAAGCAAATAACACAAATGTTACAAACACCGCTTGAACTTGCCGAATCGCTCGAACAACTTCGTTGGCTCGAAAATGGACTTACAATCCAAACCGCCATTACTCACATCGAAACCATCGGAATCGACACCCCAGAAGACCTCCAAAAAGCCGAAAAATATCTTCAAAATCTTTAATATAAAAATACCCACTCACAGTGTGTATTCAATCCCCAAAAATCTAAAATTTAAATATACTATACAGCAACCTGCAAGCAACCTTCACCGAACCCTAAAAATACACACTCTCATTGTGTGTTCATCATAAAACAAACAACTAAAATATAACAACTATGAAATTCAAACGCATCCTTCTAAAACTTAGCGGCGAATCGCTAATGGGCAACAAACAACACGGCATCGACGACCAACGCCTCTCTGAATATGCCGAACAAATAGCCGAAATCACACGTATGGGGATTCAAGTCGGAATCGTTATCGGTGGCGGAAATATCTTCCGTGGCCTTAGTGGCGCAGGTCGAGGCTTCGATCGCATTAAAGGAGACCAAATGGGTATGCTCGCAACTGTTATCAACTCTCTAGCTCTCAGCTCAGCTCTTGAAACAAAAGGAGTTAAAGCACGCGTTCTTACTGCCGTACGCATGGAACCAATTGGTGAATTCTACACTCGCGACAAAGCCGTCGAAGCACTTGAACGTGGCGAAGTAGCCATCTTCTCAGCAGGTACAGGTAATCCATACTTCACAACCGACACAGGTTCATCACTCCGTGGTATCGAAATCAAAGCCGACGTGATGCTCAAAGGCACTCGCGTCGATGGCATCTACACTGCTGACCCAGAGAAAGACCCAACAGCAACCAAATTCGACGAAATCACATACGACGAAATCTACAACCGTGGCCTTAAAGTTATGGATCTCACAGCCACAACAATGTGTAAAGAAAACAACCTTCCAATCATCGTTTTTGACATGGACACAGTAGGCAATCTCGTTAAAGTCGTATCAGGTGAAAAAATCGGAACATACGTTCATAACTAAAAAATAATGTTATAAAACATGTTTTTTATTTCATCTTTGAAAAAATTGAAAAAAAACTAGTAGAAAAGTATAATTATTGAGCATCAAAAAAAATATATTTTTTGCCCTAAAAAACTTGTGAGTATTATAAATAACAGGTGTGAATTTTATTTTCATATCTGTTATTTTGTTGATATTTAGTTTGATATCTCGTTTTTATGTTTTTTTAATAAATAAAAGTAAAAAAAAGAGTATTTTGTTGTTTAATTAAAAAAATATGTGTAACTTTGCACATTGTGTGTATAATGTTGTATTGTACACAATAAGTGCGTATATATTGCATACATTATTTATAATTAACTATAATTTATTAAACCTTAAAACAACAAGTGAGATTATGTTAAAGAAAATCTATGGCTTGGCACTAATGCTTGTGATGTTGTTCGTTTCGACAACAGCAATGGCACAAAGTGTGACTGTTACTGGTAATGTGACAGATCCAACAGGTGAAGTTGTTATTGGTGCAAGTATCCTTGAAAAAGGTACAACCAATGGTACAATCACCGACTTCGATGGTAATTTTTCCATCTCAGTTGACGCCAATGCTACTTTGGTAATCAGTTATGTTGGTTATCAAACTCAAGAAGTAGCTATCAAAGGCAAAAAAGTTGTTAACGTAGTTATGAGTGAAGATGCTCAATTGCTTCAAGAAGTTGTAGCAGTTGGTTATGGTACTCAAACTAAAAAAGAGATTACAGGTTCTGTGTCTTCAGTGAAATCTGAATCATTCAACCAAGGTGTATCAGCTAACCCTATGGGTCTTATCCAAGGTAAAGTAGCTGGTTTGACTATCATCAAAAATGGTGGTGACGACCCTGCTCAAAACTCTTACAACGTTCAACTTCGTGGTGTTGGTTCTTTGAGCGGTTCTGCTTCTCCTCTTTACGTTATCGACGGTGTGCCTGGTGGCGACCTCTCTTCTGTTCTTCCAAGCGACATCGAGTCTATCGACGTATTGAAAGACGGTTCTGCTGCTGCTATCTATGGTACTCGTGCTAATGCCGGTGTCATCTTGATTACTACTCGTCGTGGTTCAAAAGATGGTAAATTCCACGCTGAATACAACGGTACAGTATCAACTGGTGTTATCGCTAATGCTCCACGTGTTCTTACAGCTGAAGAATATGTTGAAAAAATGGTAAACGGCGGTTTTGGTGGTATCAACTACGGTGCAAGTACTAACTGGTTGAAAGAAATCACTCGTACTCCAATCAGCCATACTCACAACGTATCTATCTCTGGTGGTACTGAAAACTTCAACTTCCGTGCTTCTGCTGGTTATCGTGGCTTGCAAGGTGTTGCTTTGAATTCTGACTACGAAGAACTCAATGCTCGCTTCGCTGCTAACCAAAAAACATTGAACAAACGTCTCGAATTAGCATACGACTTCTCTTATACTTCATCTGATAAAGGTTGGGCTAACTATGACAACTTCAACCAAGCTGTTCGTTCTAACCCTACTATGCCAGTTCGTTCTGACGACGAGAAATTCATCAAATACGGTGGCTACTATGAATCAGATAACTTCTACACTCGTAACCCAGTTTCTGATATCATGCAAACAACTAACGACCAAAAAGATCAAGTTGTTATCGGTAGTGTACGTGCAACATTGAATATTATCGATGGTCTTAAATTCTCGACTTTCTATTCTATTCAAAACAATACAAGCTGGAATGGTAAATATCAAAACAGCACACTTCGTGATGTTTATGGTAAAGGCGGTTCTGCTTCTCAATCTTATACTGGTTATACTCAACAAGTTGTTGAAAACACTCTCCAATATGTTGCTCAATGGGATGCTCACGCTTTCCAAGCTATGATTGGTCAAGGTTATCAAACTGAAACTTTCCAAGGCTTCAATGCTTATAACACTGGTTTCCCTCTTGACAAACTTTTGTATAACAACCTCGGTCTTGGTACTGGTATCGTTGATGGTAAAGGTGCTTCTGCATACGCAGGTCTTGGTTCTTATAAATATAAAGATAAATTGGCTTCATTCTTTGCACGTGTAATGTACAACTATGATCAACGCTACTTCTTGAGCGCATCTGTACGTTTCGAAGGTTCTTCTAAATTCGGTGCAAAAGCCGACCCTGTATTAGGTCAATGGGGTATCTTCCCTTCTATCTCTGGTAGCTGGAGCATCATCGACGAAGAATTTATGGAAGATGTAGAAAACCTTAACGACTTGAAAATCCGTTTGGGTTATGGTGTTACAGGTAACATGCCTGGCGACCACTACCTCTACGCTATGAAAGTTGGTGCTGGTGGCGACTATATCTTTAGCAATGGTAAATTCATCCAACCTTGGGGTCCTCAATCTAACGTAAATGAAACTATCCGTTGGGAAGAAAAACACGAATACAACTTTGGTATCGACTTCGGTGCATTTGCTAACCGCTTCTCTGGTTCGTTGGATGCTTATTTCCGTAATACTACTGACCTTCTTTATGAATACGATGTTCCAGTGCCTCCATATCCATTTGGCAAAATGTGGGATAACTATGGTATCATCCACAACTATGGTGTTGAACTTCAATTGAATGGTACTGCTATCCAAACTAAAGATTGGACTTGGGATCTTGGCTTCAACGCTGCTTGGAACCGCAACATGGTAGTTCGTATCACTGGCGACCAATATGGTGCTGAAGGTGTAGAATCTTTCGTTAACACTGGTTATATCTCTTCTGGTGATGGTGAAACTGGTAACTACACTATGCGTCTTGCTGAAGGACAACCTATTGGTAACTTCTATGGTTACAAATACTATGGTATCGATAAAGAAGGTAACTGGGTATTCGAAACTCCTAAAGGTGGTTATACTAAAAACCCACAAGAAGCTGATAAACAAATCATCGGTAACGCTCAACCTCTCTTGACTCTTGGTTTCAACACAACTCTTCGTTACAAAGAGTTCGACCTTGCTATGAACTTCCGTGGTCAAATCGGTGGTCTTATCTTCAACGAAACACGCTATTTCTATGAAAATACTCGTGGTGTAGAA
>JAZQRP010000138.1:0-4382 GCA_045629685.1 Candidatus Aphodosoma sp.
AATATTGCCGATATAAAATATATTTGTGTTAACACCGAAGCCGATGCTCTACTTTTAGAAAATAATCTTATAAAAAAATACCAACCACGATATAATATTCTATTGAAAGACGGGAAAACTTATCCGTGGTTGTGTATCACAAAAGAGCCATTTCCTCGAGTTTTTAAGACTCGAAACGTAGTGCGAGGTGCCGATTATTTCGGCCCTTATCCAAGTAGTTGGACTCTTGATTTACTGCTCGAACTTATACGCGAGCTCTACCCTATCCGCACTTGTAAGCATTCGTTGACCAAACAAGGTATAGCATCTCATAAATACGATGTCTGTCTTCAATATCATATCAAGAATTGTTTAGCTCCATGTGTTGGTCGTCAGTCGCAGGAGGAGTATCAAAAATTTATCGATGAAATCCGCGAAATTGCAAAAGGTCGCTCGCATATTATCACCGATTATTTGATGCAACAAATGCAACAATTAGCATCGGAATACAAGTTCGAAGAGGCACAAAAAATTAAAGAAAAGTACGATTTAATCGTAAAATATCAATCAAAAACAGTTATCACCACTACGAGCGACAATGATATAGATGTCTTTGGTTACGATGAAGACGAACAGAGCGCATATATCAATATTTTGCGTATTGCTGGCGGTTCCGTTGTACAAGGATTCACTATTGAGTATAAAAAGACACTCGACGAACCTAAAGAAGAGATTCTTGCATTGGCAATTATCGAGTTGCGTGAGCGTTTTAAGAGTATTTCTCGCGAGGTTATAGTGCCCTTTATACCTGATATTGAGCTAGATAAGGTCAATTTCTTTATACCTCAAAAAGGTGATAAGAAAAAACTCTTAGATCTTAGTATTCAGAATGTTAAGCAATATCGTGTCGATAAATATAAGCAGAGCGAGAAACTCAATCCAGAGCAACGCCAAGTTCGTTTGTTAAAAGAGATACAAGAGCGTCTTTATCTCGACAAACTACCTCAACACATCGAGTGTTTCGATAATTCCAATATTTCTGGTAGCGATGCTGTCGCTGCATGTGTGGTTTATAAAATGGCGAAACCATCGAAAAAAGACTATCGTAAGTATATCATAAAAACTGTGGTTGGACCTGACGATTATGCTTCGATGGCTGAAGTTGTGCATCGTCGCTATAGTCGTATGATCGAAGAAGGCACTCCCCTACCCGACCTTATTCTCACCGATGGTGGTAAAGGTCAGATGGAAGTTGTTCGTCGAGTTGTCGAAGACGAGTTGGGTTTGAATATTGCTATTGCTGGTTTGGCTAAAAACGATAAGCACCATACCTCCGAGGTCTTGGTTGGTTTTCCACCTCGTTCGGTTGGATTGAAACCAACCGACACTTTGTTCAAATTTCTTGCCAGCATACAAGACGAGGTCCACCGTTTTGCTATTACTTTCCATCGCGACAAGCGAAGCAAGTCTCAAACACAGTCCGAACTCGATAAAATAGCTGGTGTGGGCGAAAAAACCAAAAATTTACTCTTAAAGCACTTCAAATCCGTAAAACGCATCTCTTTGGCTCCCGAAACTGAAATTGCTGAAGTAGTTGGAAAATCCAAAGCATCAATTATTTACACTCATTTTCACCCTAAAATGGAGCCCTGAGAATCAAATATTTTATAAAAGCTGGATAAATTATAAGATTTATATCCTCTATAGCCACTATAGTTGCTATAGCTACTATTTTATAAAAAACTAAAAAATAATGCAAACTCAAAAACTAAAATTTTCTGCTGCCTTTTGGACAGCCAATGTTGCCGAGATGCTTGAACGCACGGCTTATTACGCGCTATTCATAGCAATTACCTTCTATTTGTCGAATATTCTTGGCTTCAGCGATATCGAAGCCGGATTTATTTCAGGTGGTTTTTCGGCGTTGATGTATCTGTTGCCTATTTTCACAGGTGCTTATGCCGATAAGATTGGTTATCGTAAGGCGATGATTATGGCATTTACGTTGATGCCTATCGGTTATCTTTTGTTGGGCATATTGCCATTCATGCTCGAAGGTCTTGGTTTGGTTCATTATGCCGATGCTCCTGAAGGAGCCAAAGCTCTTGTTGCAAATGTCATCACCGAAAACCAATATTACGGTTTGCAAGAGAGTCCACTCAAATGGTTGGTTATCCCAATTATGTTGATTATGGTTTTTGGAGGTAGTTTTATCCGTAGTTTGATTCGTGCTTCTGTTGCACGTGAAACAACCACCGAAACTCGTGCTCGTGGCTACTCTATTTTCTATACTTTAGTCAATATTGGTGCTTTCAGTGGTAAAACTGTAATCGACCCATTACGTGGATGGATTGGCGAGCGTGCCTATATCTATGTCAACTTTTTCTCTACAGCATTGTGTCTTATAGCATTGTTATTGATTATTTTCATGTATCATTCAGTCAATACCGAAGGCGAGAATAAATCTATGCGCGAGGTATGGCAAGGATTGTGGAAAGGTCTTACTAACAAACGTTTATTGATATTTATCTTCATTGCATCAGGTTTCTGGATGTGTCAACAACAGTTGTATGCCACTATGCCTAAGTATGTTATCCGTATGGCAGGTGAAGCTGCAAAACCAGGTTGGATTGCCAATGTCAATCCATTGGTTGTAGTTTTGATGGTAAATTTGATAACAAAATGGATGTCGCGTTACACCGCCCTTACATCTATGGTTGTCGGTATGATACTTGTGCCAGTGGCTGCATTGGTTATGTCAACAGGCAATCTCCTTGGTAGCGAACCTATTTTTGGTATGCACCCTATCACACTCATGTTGGTTGTGGGTATTATGTTACAAGGTTTGTGTGAGTGTTTCATTACACCGCGTTATTTAGAGTATTTCTCGCTTCAAGCCCCTAAAGGTGAAGAGGGTATGTATCTTGGATTTAGTCAGTTAGATTCATTCTTCTCTTCTATTATAGGTTTTGGTTTGTCAGGCGTATTATTGCAAAAATATTGTCCCGACCCTAAATTGTTCGAAACTCACGAGGCATGGCTCGAAGCCTCTGCCAACGCTCACTACATTTGGTACTATTTTGCTGCCATTGGCGTTGCCGCAGCTATCGGACTCATTCTCTATGAAGTAATTACAAAACGCATCGACGCAAAAAAATAAAATTTACTATATTGCTTAATGTAGGGACACGGCATGCTGTTTTTATAATATATTGTAGGCTGAAAGCCTAATGGTTTATAGCCCAATGGCAACGCCTTGGGCAAAAGTTTATAGTAATGAATAAAGTAGCCACAATAGGTTTTTTCGATGGTGTCCATTTGGGGCATAACTATCTGTTAGACCAGTTAAAATCAGAGGCACAACTCAGAAATATGCAGTCGGTGGTTGTCACATTTGGCAACCATCCACGACTATTTTTCGACCCAAATTGTGGGTTGAAACAGCTCACTTTATCTGATGAGAAGGTTACTTTGCTCAAACAAAAAGGTATAGATGAGGTAGTTATGTTGCAATTCGATCAGCAATTATCTTCTCTTACCTCGCGCCAATTCATGCAATTGCTTGTCGAAAACCATGGAGTTAAAGTATTATTGATGGGTTACGATCATCGTTTTGGTAGCGATAGGGGTACATCATTTGATGAGTATGTAGAATTTGGTCGAGAGTTAGGTTTAGAAGTTAAGCGTTGCGATGGATTTAGTGAGAGTGAGGTTATGGTAAGCAGTTCAAAGGTGCGTCGAGCATTAGAGTTATGGGATATTCCTTTGGCTAATAAGTTTTTAGGTTATAAATATTTTGTTAAAGGTAGGGTAGTAGAAGGTCAAAAAATAGGTCGTCAGATAGGTTTTCCGACAGCCAATTTAGAGGTTGATTCTTTGAAATTGATACCCTCTGATGGAGTTTATGTAGTTGATGTAGTAGTTGAAGGTGTTGAATATAGAGGAGTATTGAATATAGGCAGCCGTCCAACAGTTTCTGGTTCTACGCGTACTATCGAAGTTCATATCATAGGTTTTGAAGGTGATTTATATGGTAAAGAGGTAGAACTTAGATTTTTAAAATTTTTGCGTCACGAGCAACGTTTTTCTTCACTCGAAGACCTCCGCGAACAAATAAGAAAAGACTTCAACCAAGCAAATATATTATAGTTACTATAGTTTTTTATAGTTGCTATAGCTATTATAGTTTCTATAGTTTCTATAGTTTCTATAGTTTCTATAGCTTCTATAGCTGCTATAGTTTCTATAGTTTTCTATAGCCGCTATAGTTTCTATATCCATTATTTTTTCTATAACCGCAAAAAAAATCAAAAATCTTATGCAAGATAAAAAATATCAGATATTAAAACGTCAGAAGCCATGGCGTGAGATGTTTTTTTATCAAAAGTCGGAGGTACTCTATC
>JAZQRP010000139.1:0-16216 GCA_045629685.1 Candidatus Aphodosoma sp.
GGCTCGTTGTATGACCAACGAACGCTATGGTCGCCCATGTTTCTATGGTGCTATGATTGCCGAAGGTGTTGTTGCTCTCATTTGGGCTGCTGCTGCCTCATCTTTCTTTGGCTCTGTTGGTGGTTTGCAAGAGTATGTTGCATCTTTGCCTGCCACTGCCAACAAAGCTGCCGAGGTTGTCAATCTTATATCTAATACTTGGTTAGGTAAGTTTGGTGGTATGTTGGCTATTTTGGGTGTAGTTGCTGCCCCTATTACCTCTGGCGACACTGCTCTCCGTTCTGCTCGTCTTATTGCTGCCGACTTCCTTCATATCGATCAAAAACCAATTCTAAAGCGCCTTATGGTAGCCGTACCTCTATTTGTTGGCACTTTCATTTTGTTGCAAATCAATTTCGATGTTATTTGGCGCTATTTTGCATGGAGCAATCAAACCCTTTCTGTCTTTACTTTCTGGGCTCTAACGGTTTATCTCTATAAAGAAAAACGCAATTATTGGATAACTCTCCTCCCTGCTCTCTTTATGACTGCCGTTTGCTCAGCATATATTATGGTCGCTCCCGAAGGTTTCAACCTCCCTCTATATATCGGCTACATCGTTGCTGCGGTCGTATGTATTGCATTCTCTCTATTATTCATCCGTTTCACAAAAAACTATTAATTATTCAAAAGTAGCATGTCGCATATATATGTGCATTGGCTTAAAAGCGTTAAGAAAAAATACTAATAAATTCGTCAATAAGGCTTTTTGAGGAGGTTATACGAATTTTATTCGAAGCACTATGATTAAGCGTTGCTTCTATTTTGTTAGAAGTAGGTAGTTTGTCCGACTTTAAAGCCTTATAGAATTTATTATTTATTTTTTTAGCTTTTAAGGCGTAGCACTAGCGTTTTGCTTACTTTTGCGCAATGACAAAAGTAAGATCTTATGACCATTTACGAAATTGCCGAAGAATTTATTCAGTTGACCAACTGTTCTATCTTCCTTACTGGTAAAGCTGGTACGGGCAAGACCACTATGCTTCGACAAATTCGAGAGGCGACATTTAAGCAAACTGCCGTAGTTGCCCCTACAGGTGTGGCGGCTATCAATGCAGGTGGCACCACTATCCACTCTTTTTTTCAACTCCCTTTTTCCCCTTTTTTACCAACCATAGAGGCGAAAAAAGCCTTTATTGCTAAGCAACAGGTTAGTAATGTTCGTCGTAAAATCTACCGCGAACTTGAACTTCTCATCATTGATGAGGTCTCTATGGTGCGCGCTGACGTACTCGATGCTATCGACACTGTTTTGCGCCACTATCGTTTTCGTCCTAATGAACCTTTTGGTGGTGTCCAAGTCGTTTTTATTGGCGATATGTACCAGTTGCCTCCTGTTTGCGTAGGCGAAGAGTGGGAATTATTGCGTCGTTACTACGAATCTCCATATTTCTTTCATTCTCAGGTCATTCATAAAGATCCACCGATATATATCGAACTTGATAAAATATTTCGTCAGAGCAATCAGCTGTTTATCAACCTCCTCAATGAGGTGCGCAACAATCAACTTACGCCTGATACTTTTCGTCTGCTAAATCATTGTTATCAACCTAATTTCCGCAATGTTGATGAGTATATTACTCTCACTACTCACAATGCCTCTGCCGATGCTATTAATAATGATGAGTTAGCAAAAATTGATGCCCCATACTATAAGTTTATGGCGCATATCGACCGTGATTTTCCTGAACGAATTTTTCCTACTGAGGTCGAACTTGTTCTAAAATTGGGCGCAAAAGTTATGTTTATTGCTAACGATATGGCGCAACCTCGTCGTTATTATAATGGAAAAATTGGCGAAATTACTGAGATAAATGATAATGAGATATGGGTTACTTGTGATGGCGAATCCGAAGCCATAAAAGTTTCTCTTGAGGTGTGGGAGAATAAATCTTATACTATAGATCCTGAAACTAATCAACTTGAAGAGAAAACTTTAGGTACATTCACCCAATATCCTCTTCGTTTAGCTTGGGCCATTACTATTCACAAAAGTCAAGGCTTAACTTTTGATAGGGTAGTGATTGATGCTGCAGCGGCTTTTGCCTCTGGTCAGGTATATGTTGCACTCTCTCGTTGTCGTTCGCTCGATGGTATTGTTCTCACTTCTCAAATCAATCCTAATTCTCTCGCAGTCGATCCTCAGATTGTGCGCTATAGTGAGCAACGTTTGCCTATTGTCGAGCTTGAACGTCAAGTCGAATTATTCAAATCGCGCTATAGTATTCAGCTACTTGTCAAGTTGTTTGGTCTTGGGGATTTAATGTCGCATACTGTTAGTTTTGTTAACTATATTAAAACGGTTTTAGACGATTTTAACGAAGATACAGCTCCATATCTTGATGACGTATTGGCAAGAGTTAATTCTTTATATGCTGTTGCTCGGCGTTTTGTTGCACAGCTTCTATCGTTTAATCCTAAGTCTGATATTGTTCGTATTGCCGAACGTGTTAAAGCTGCTGCAGGTTATTTTGTGCCTCAACTCGATGATTTATTGATTCTTATCGAGTCTTCTCCTGCTATTACTGAAAGCAAAGTCGAGGCTCAAGATTATATCGACCGATTGCAGGCTATTTTCGAAATAACCTCTCAACTCCGTCATGTTATAGATGGTATCGCTGATGATATTTCAGTGGTTAATTATTTCGATGCAAAACAGTCTTATAAAGTACCTCCATTTAAGGTGAAAGCATACGTTGTTGAGCGTGAGGTCAAAATGCTAAAAACCGACCATCCTAAACTCTATAAAATGCTCGCTACTTGGCGCAATGATTATTGTAAAGAGAATAATATTATTGTATATCAGATGTTTACAAACAAAGTGTTGGTCGATGTTTCAAATTCTCTGCCTACCGAAATAGAGCATTTGTCAAAAATTAAGGGCTTTGGTAAAATCAAAATTCAACGCTTTGGCAAGGAGTGTGTTGATATTGTTCGTATCTATTGTCGTGAAAATGGCATTGATGTTTCGGCTCAGGCTGATATTGCCTTTGAACCAGAGTCTGAGTATGGCGACGAAAAACCTAAAAAACGTAAGCGTCGTGAGAAAGAAAAAGTTGAAAAAATTCCATCTGAGGAGATAACTCTCTCTCTTATAAATCAAGGCAAAACACTTCCTGAAATCGCTGATGAGCGAGGATTGGTACTTGGCACAATCTATACTCATCTCGCTAAACTAATTCATGCAAAAAAAATCGACATCGCTCAATATGTCGATGCCGATTTATTGAATAGGGTTATGTCTATTCTCAATACAACCCCTGAAATTTCTAATTCTGAGTTATTCGAATCTCTCGAAGGTTCTGCTACTTATGATGACTTACGTCTCATCCGAGCTTATCAACTTTCAATTAATAATCAATAGGTCCGTGAATGTTCATAGACTGTTGATTGTTGTCAGTTGACCGTTGACCGTTGACCGTTGACTATTATTGTTGTCTGTTTCTCATCTCTTCATTGTAGCAGTGTCTGCAAATAGGCTCATATTTATCTGTTTCGCCTAAAAGCACTTGAGATTCTCCAGCGACTAATCGGTGCGAAACGTATGCAGGTGCACCGCAACGAACGCATACGGCATGTACTTTTTGTATATCATCTGCGATAGCCATTAATGCTGGCATCGGTCCGAATGGATTACAACGGAAGTCCATGTCTAATCCTGCAATAATTACGCGATATCCATCTTCTGATAATTGGCGACATACGTCAACAATTCCGTTGTCAAAGAATTGAGCTTCATCAATGCCGATAACATCCACATCACCAGCCATCAGCAATATATTTTGTGACGATTCTACAGGTGTCGATTGTATTGCGTTGTGGTCGTGGCTCACTACTTCAGTTTCCGAATAGCGAGTGTCAATGCAAGGTTTGAAAATCTCAACTCTTTGTTTTGCAAATTTCGCACGTTTCAATCTACGGAGTAACTCTTCTGTTTTACCCGAGAACATCGAACCGCAAATAACTTCAATACTTCCGCGGTGATGACAACTACAATTAGCCGATTCAAAAAAATACATATATAAATAGGTGTTATATCATAAAAAATTTGTACCTTTGCCGTTGCATAATGGAGCCGGTGAAAAAATGCGCCGCCCATTTTCGCATTTGCAACGCAATACAATAATGGAGCAAGCCGAAAGCAGAACCAAATTTGTTTGTGTTATGCTGAGGCGCCGCCCATTTTCGCATTTGCAACGCAAATGCAAAGTTACGAAATAAATTTTAATAACAAATCATACTTTTTGTAGAAAAATGAACAAAGATGTTTTAGTTGCTCTTATAGCAAAGGATGTCAACGAATTACAAACTCTTACTGAAGGTCTCGATCAAATGGAGGTGATACCAGCACCTTATCTTCGTCTTGCTTTGGATAAATCAAAAGCACTTACTGTTAATATCGAATCACTTATTAACTATTTGGATAATAAAGAAATAGAAGATAAACTTGAGGCTCAACGTCAGGCTGATTTAGAAGCAAAACAAGCAGAAGAAGCTGCTCGTGAAGCTGAGTTAGCTCGTATTGCCGAAGAGCAAGAAGCTTTATTTAAGGCGGAAGAACTTGAACGACAACGTCGTGAAGAAGAGCGTCGTAAAGCCGAAATTGAAATAGCTCGTCAAGTTGCAGCAATCGAAGCTGCTCGCCAACTTGAACTCGAAGAAAAACGTCGTCGTGAGGAGGAGGCTCGACTCCAAGCCGAACTCGAAGAGAAACGTCGCCGTGAAGACGAAGAACGTCGTATCGCTGCCGAACAAGAGGCTACTCGTCTGCGTGAAGAAGAACTTCGACTCCAAGCTGAAATTGAAAATCAAGAACATCTTCAAGAAGAACAATCTATCGTTCCTATTGATTCTACAGTTTCTACAAACCCTATAGCCTCGATCTCTCCTGTAACTCCTATCGAATCTCCAGTTACAACTGTGGCTGACGCTATTGAAACATCTGAGTCATTAGCAGATAAATTAGCTAAAAATGCAGATGACACTCTTGCTTCGGCACTTAACAGCAAAAAGATAATAGATTTGAAATCAGCTATAACACTTGGCGACCGCTTCCGTTTCCAACGTGAACTTTTCGGTGGTAATGGTGAAAAGATGAATAAAGCAATATCAGATTTCAATTCTTTCGAAACTATGATCGAAGCTCAAGAGTATATAACTAAAAACTTCGATTGGCAATTAGATAACGAGGCCGTATCAGATTTCATTCAACTCCTTCAACGCCGCTATTTATAATGCTGTTACTTCCCAGAATATCCTGTAACTCTGGGAAATCTGGTTGTAAATTGTGAATTATAAATTGTGAATTATGAATTGTGCATTATATTTAGTTCCTACTCCAGTTGGCAACCTCGAAGATATAACATATCGCGCTTTGCGCATTCTTAGAGAGGTGAATCTTGTGCTTGCAGAGGATACTCGTACGACGGGTATTCTCTTTAAACACTTTGATATTCATACGCCTATGGCATCTCACCACAAGTTTAATGAGCACAAAACAATTGCTCATTTTGCCGATCGTATTCTTGCCGGTGAATCCATTGCCCTTGTCAGTGATGCTGGTACTCCTGCTATTTCTGACCCAGGTTTTATGCTTGTGCGCGAGTGCATAGCTCGTGGCATTAGGGTAGAGTGTCTCCCTGGTGCAACTGCATTTGTCCCTGCTCTTGTCGATTCAGGTTTACCTACCGACCGTTTCTGCTTCGAAGGTTTTCTTCCTCAAAAAAAAGGTCGTCAAACCAAATTGCAATCTCTTGTTGCCGAAGATCGTACAATGATTTTCTACGAATCGCCATATCGACTCGTAAAAACGCTACAACAATTTGCTGAAGTGTTTGGTTCAGAACGTCAAGCATCTGTTTCTCGTGAAATCTCAAAAATGTTTGAAGATACACAACGTGGTACACTGCAACAGCTAGTTGAGCATTTTACTACTATACCACCCAAAGGTGAAATCGTAATAGTTGTAGCAGGAGCAGATGAAAAACAGCTTCAAAATAAGGATGTTGACGAAGACGAAGAAGTAGATCTTGCTAAAATCCGCAAATCCAAAAAACATCGTTAATTGATTTTTATTATTTTATAGGTTTTATAGCAGCTATAGCAATTATAGTGACTATAGCAACTATAGTGATTATAACTTTCAACTTTCAACTCCCAACTCTCAACTTTCAACTTTCAACTCTCATGTATAAGCATCTTCTAATCGATCTCGATGACACACTTTGGGATTTCAAAAAAAATTCTAAAATTGCGATGCAAGAAATATTTAACGACTACGAATTAATCGAATATTACGATTCATTCGAGTCGTGTTATAATATATATATGGAGAAAAATCATCAACTTTGGGAACAATATGCGAAAGGAGAGGTGACTAAAGATTTTTTGTCACTTGAGCGTTTCCTTTACCCTTTGCGTATTGTAGGAAAAGAAGATGTTGAATTGGCAAAAAAATTAGGTGTAGATTTTCTTTATCGCACAACAATGCAAACCAATTTAGTTGATGGTGCAATCGAAATTCTCGAATATCTCAAAAGTAAAGATTATATACTCTCAATAATATCTAATGGTTTTGTTGAAGTCCAATATACCAAATTACGTCGTTCGGGGCTTTTGCCATATTTTTCTAATGTCTTTTTATCGGAAGAGATAGGTTGTCAAAAGCCTAATATAAGATTTTTTCAGACTGTTTTAGAAAAATTACAGGCAAAACCCACAGAATGTCTTGTTATAGGTGATAATTTGCAGACCGACATTCAAGGGGCTCAAAATGCAAATATAAACTCAATATTTTTTGCAAATGATAGTGAATTTTCAGAAAATAGCAATCAATTTATGGGAATAATACAAAACTTATTACAACTAAAAAAAATGTTATAATTTATTTTTTACCTACTTTAAATGTTGAAAAAATATGTTTTACAACATAAAATCTAAAAATATCGTTATTCTGTAATAATGATGTTTTTTTTGATTTTGATGTTTTATTTATTTGATAATCAGATTTATTTTCTGTTTGGAAAATATTAAAAAGGAAAAAGACAAAAATATAAAAATATTCATAAAATATATTTTGGTAAAAAAGAGCATTAAAATTCTTGCATATTTGCAGATAAATATGTAATTTTGCTAACTGAATTTGTGTGCAGTAATGTACACTCGTTTTCGTTGTGAAAATAATACCGAAAACTAATTATTAACATTATTTATAACTAAAAAAAATCATTTATGAGAAAGTTAATTCTTTTGTTCTCGGCATTGGTACTTTGTATTGGTGTCGTATTTGGACAGGGAAAAACTGTTTCGGGTCGCGTTATCGACGAAAATAACGAACCTGCAATCGGTGCCTCTATCCAAGTGAAAGGAGCGGAAACAGTAGGTACAATTTCCGATTTCGATGGTAATTTTACTATTACTCTTCCTGATGGTACAACTCATCTTATTATTTCTTATGTGGGTTATACTACAGTCGAACAAGTGGCTAAGGATGGTATGGTAGTTCGTTTGACTACTGATGCTGAGGTTCTTGATGAAGTCATGGTTGTTGCTTATGGTACTTCAACTAAAAAAGCTTTCGCAGGTTCTGCTACTGTGGTAAAAGGTGAAACTCTCGAGAAAAAGAACCCATCTGAAGTTTCTAAAGCTCTTGCTGGTGAGATCGCTGGTGTTCAAGTTGTTTCTACAACAGGTCAACCTGGTACTAATGCAACTATTCGTGTACGTGGTATTGGTTCTATCAATGCTGATTCAAAACCATTGTATGTTGTCGACGGTATCCCTTACGATGGTGACGTGTCTGCTATCGACCCAGCCGATATCGCTTCTACTACTGTTTTGAAAGATGCTACTGCAACTTCTCTTTACGGTTCACGTGGTGCTAATGGTGTTATCTTGATTACTACTAAAAAAGGTACTTCTGGCGAATCTGGTAAAATTGATATTGACGTAAAATATGGTGGTAATATGCGCCTTATTCCTATGTACAAATCAATCAAATCTCCAGAAGAATACATCAAATACGCATGGTTAAGTTTGTATAACCAAGCTCGTATTGGTGGTCGTACAGATGAACAAGCAGCTAAAATTGCTTCAAACAGTTTGTATTCTTCTGCTGGTCTTCCTGCTGCTTATAACATTTGGGGTATACCTGGAAATACTCTTGTTGACGCTTATGGTAATGTTCAAGTTACTGCAGCTGATCGTCTTCCTGGTTACGAAAATATCTCTAACGAATGGGAAGATGCTCTTTTCCGTAATGGTCAAAAAGTTGAAGCTACTCTCCGTATTAGCGGTGGTTCAGAAAAAACTACATATTATACTTCTTTCGGTTATTTGAAAGATCAAGGTTACTATATCGGTTCTGACTATAACCGTTTCCAAGCACGTGTTAATGTTGACCACCAAGCTAAAAAATGGTTGAAAGGTAATATGAATATGCAATATTCTTACTCTATCTTCAATAACCCTGGTCAAGAAGGTGGTGGTACTATGAACAATGGTTTCAAATATATCAACGAAATCCCTGCTATCTATCCTGTGCTCTTGCACAACAATGATGGTTCTATCGTTTATGATGAAAATGGTGATCCTGTTTATGACTATGGTGACCTTACTGGTCGTCTTTATGGTGCTGCTATCAACCCTGCTGGTACTCTTCGCTTCGATAAACAACGTACTAATCAACATCAATTCGTTGGTAATGGTATGTTAGAAGCTACTATCTATAAAGGACTTAAACTTACATCAAACTTTGGTATCCAATATGTAGGTGTCGATGCTTCTCAATTAAAAAATAGTCTTTATGGTGATGCTGCTGGTGTTGGTCGTATTTATAAAACAAATCAAAATTATTATCAATTCACTTGGAACCAAATTTTGTCATACGCAGGTGACTTTGGTAATGGTCATAGCTTCGATGCTTTCATCGCTCACGAAACTATTATGACATCTTCTACTCTTAACAGTATGGCTAAAAACTATACAGTTCGTCCAGAAGGTCTCGATTTGTCTAATGCAATCCAAATGAGCGCAGTAGAAGGTTCTTCTTCTACAACTGCTCTTGAGTCTTATTTCGCTCAAGCTCGTTATAACTTCAATGAGAAATATTTCTTCCACGGTACTCTTCGTGGCGACGGGTCTTCTAAATTCGCTAAAGGTAATCGTTGGGGTATGTTCGGCTCTCTTGGTGTGGCTTGGTTGTTGTCTAACGAAGAATTTATGCAAGGTGTTGATCTTCTCCGTAATTTTAAAGTTCGTGCATCTTGGGGTATGTTAGGTAACCAAGGTATTCCTTCTTTCGCTTACACTAACAATTACTCAATCCAAAACGTTAATAACATCATTGCTATTTCACAAGGTTATGTAGGTAACCCAGAACTTACTTGGGAGCACACTTCTATGTGGGATGCTGGTGTTGAATTCTCTCTCGGTAAATATTTAGACGCAGAGATCGTTTATTTCCACAAAACAACAGACCACATGCTTTATCCTCGTTACGTAGCTCCTTCTTTGGGTTATTCTTACTACTATGTTAACGATGGTGCTATGGTTAACCAAGGTGTTGAATTCCAATTCAATGTTCACGCAGTTAACACTAATGCATTCAAATTTGATATCCGTTTGAATGGTGGTAACTATACAAACAAAATGACTTTGATGCCATTGAACAACCTCGGTCAACGTATGGATATGAATGGTGCTTATTCTCTCGGTCACTCTGCATACGATTATTACATGATCAATTATGAAGGTGTTGATGTTGAAACTGGTAAGGCTCTTTACACTATGTATTATGACAAGAAACGTGTAGCTGAAGCTGGTCTTACAGAGGATGATATCCGTTATGATGAAGCTAGTGCTTCTGAATATACTATTCCTTCAGTTCATCAATATTTGTTAGATTCTTATATGACTCAAGAAGAATTTAATGCTTTGTCTGCTGAAGAACAAGCTCAAGCTGAAGCTGAAGGCGTTACTGTTGTTTCTGAAAAAGAATTGAACCAAATATTGAAAAATCCAGATTCAGTTTTGGGTAAAACTGTAACTGACAATGCTAACTTTGCGTCTAGTTATTATGTAGGTAAATCTGCTACTCCTAAATTGCAAGGTGGTTTTGGCCTCGATTTCCAAATCTATGGTGTTGACCTTTCTGCTACATTCCAATATAGCCTCGGTGGTTATGGTATGGACTATAACTATGCTTATTTGATGCATAGCGACCAAGCAGGTACAATGAACTGGCACGAAGATATCGAGTCTAGCTGGCGTTTTGATAAAGAATATAAAGCTGACGATAGAGGTATTACTAACGAATGTACTCCTCGTTTGTCTAACCAAAATGACCAATATGCTAATGCAGGTTCTACTCGTTTCTTGATCTCTTCTAATTATTTGGCTTTGTCAAATGTTCGCATTGGTTATTCTTTCCCTAAAAAATGGATGGAAAAAATTAAACTTAATACATTGAACCTTTGGGTTTCTGCTGACAACTTGTTCTGCCTTTCTGCTCGTCAAGGTTATATTCCTATGGCTTCGTTCACAGGTCAATCTTCTACTGATCAATATGCTCCAGTTACTACAATTATGGGTGGTATTAAAATTTCTTTCTAATCTAAACAATCTAAATTTTATTAAAAATGAAAAATCTTAAAATATTTTCTTTCGGATTAGCTCTCCTCGTGGCTCTTACCGGTTGTTCAAGCTCTTTCTTGGATACTGAGATGACCGGTTCGTCTATGACACAAGAGGAGTATGAATCTATCGACGGTACTTTTGCCGCTACTGTGGTAGGTTTGTATCCAAGTCTTTATAACTATGGTGGTGAGCACCATAGTTTCGGACAAAAATCTTTTGATATCGCTCATGATTTGACATCTGGTGATATTGCCTTAACTACTTTTGGTTATGGTTGGTTCTCTACTGATGCTTCTTTGCAATCTTATGCATCGCGTAACTCAGAACTTTGGTCTATTGCTTATGCAACTATTAAAAATGCTAACGGCGTTATCTATCAATATCAAAAAATGGAAAATGCTGGTGAAAAATTCTCTACAGAAGACTTGGCTGCATACGCTCAAGCTTTGACTATGCGTGGATACTATTATTTCCAAATGATGTATCTTTTCTCTACTTCAATTGCTGACCAAACTCCTAATGCTCGTTATGGTGGTGCTGGTGGTAATGATTTCCGTCTCATCCCTTATTATGATGGTTCTGACGCTCAAATCAATGAAAATACTGGTTTCATTTCTGAACAAGACCTTTCTACTTACGGATTTATTCATGAAGCTATTACTGCTGACTTGACTAAAGCTATTGCTTTGTTTGATTCTGCTCAATATGTTCGTCCTTTGAAACTTTATTTTGATGGCGATGTTGCTCGCGGTATTTTAGCTTATAACTTATTGCACTCTCGTAATCCTGAAACTCAAAAAGCAGATTATGAAAAAGCTTATGATTTGGCTAAAGAAGTAATCAATGGTGGTAAATATGTTATGCTCCCTTACGATAAAGTTCTCTCTAATGGTTTCAATGATGTAAACAATGAAAACTGGATGTGGGGTCATGATCTTACTATCGACAACTCAACAGGTCTTGCTTCTTTCTTTGGTCACATGGACCGTTTCACATACGGTTATGGTGGTATCAATCCTGGTATTATGGCTATTGATGATGTTTTCTATGCTGAACTTGACTCTACAGATATCCGTAAAAAATGGTTTGATTCTAATGATTTGGGTAACTTGTGGAAATTCTATGATCCTGAACGCGTAATTATGGGTGACCGTGACTGGTTGAATGACCTTGTTTACATGCGTATCGAAGAAATGTATCTTATTGCTGCTGAAGCTGCTTGGCGTTCAGGTGACAATGCTGAAGCTGTTTCTGTATTGAAAGAACTTGTGGCTGAACGTAATCCTAAAGCTGATATTAACGAAAATAATATCAAAGAACAAATTTATTATAACTGGCGTATTGAAATGTGGGGTGAAGGTAAGTCTCTTATGACTCTTAAACGTTTTGACATGCCTGAAAGACAACGTGGTACAAACCACTATCAATACAAGGAGCAACCAGTAAGTTATAATTCATTCTATTTGAGATATACAGTGCCTTATTCTGAGTACTCTCAAAACCCTTCTATTACTTATTCTGAAATTATTCAATAATTTATTAAAAATTTTATACAATGAAAAAAATTGCTTTATTTTTACTTGCAGTAGTTACTTTATTTACTGCTTGTACAGAAAGAACAGGCGATGTTAGTCTTTCTGTGAAACCAGCTGTAATGACTCTTAAAGTTGGTGAATCTTCTCGTATTTCTGTTAGTGTTGAACCTGCAGCTGACTATGTATTCGAATGGAGATCTGCTGATGAAAAAGTTGCTACTGTTGCTGATGGCGTTGTAACTGGTGTTGCAATTGGTGAAACTACAATTGAAGTTAATATTCAAGGTTCTAATGATGTTAAAACAGTAAAAGTTTCTGTTGTTGGTGAACTTGATGCTGTTAAATATCAAGGTCTTTATTTGATGCTTGATGATAAAGCTCCTATTTATGATTTGCAAAATCAAGAAACTGGTGCAAAAATTCCTGTTCGTCCAATTGATATTATGTTTGTTCCAGATAACTTCTATGTTTCTGCTGGTCAATGGGCTGGTTCATGGGATTATCCTTTGTTGACAACAACTACAGTAGAAGACCGTCGTCACTTGAAAGATTCTGGTGAAGATCCAGATAGAGATGGTTATATTATGGTATTTGGTTATTATAGCTTTGCCCCTGTTTCTAAAGCTCTTATTACAGATGTAAATGAAGCTGGTGATGATGTTCTTACTCCTTACACTTTTGGAACTGATGACTTTGATAAAACAAATTATGAAAAATTCTTGTATGAAGCATTCTTTACTTATGCAAATCAAGAAATTCCAGAGTCTCTTTATGAAGAATATCCTTACCAAACTGAATTTGGTTCTTACCTTTATAAATGGAGCTGGGATGATGATGTACGATTCGTTTGTGGTTATCCTACAGGTGAAGGCGTTATGTACAGCCCAGGTTTCCCTAATGAAGAAGCTTTCTTTGCTGATATAGCATACGATTTCAATGTTAAATTCTTTACTAATCCTGACTATTATGGTCTTGATCTCATTCCAGGTGAAGACCCTGAAACAGGTGAACTCGTTATGAACTATCCAGTTGATGAAAATGACATGCCTATCATCCGTATGGCTGCAATGACAGATTACCATTTCGTAGGTGGTACTGTTGATTTCCCAGAACAAGAAGCTGCAGCTCCACGTGCTGGTCTTTCTTCTGCTGCTGTCGAAAAAATTTCAGCTGTTAACCGCATGATGTTGAAATCAGTTACTTTTAATCGTGACTTGCAAAAAGTAATTAAATAATTATTTTTTAATTCAATTATAAAAGGCTACCAAATGAGGTAGCCTTTTTTTTATTATTTTGTTTTGGAATAATTTGTGAGATAAAAGATTTTTTATTATCTTTGCACTTCAAAATGACCATAAATTGTTTTTAATAAAATCTTAATCTCTATCTTATGAAAAAATTAGTTTTAGGACTAATAGCACTCCTTGTGAGTTGCATTTATGCTTTGGCTGTTCCTGCTTATCCAGGGTTAATTACTACTACTCAACCAGATGGATCTACTATTAGTTTCTATCTTCGTGGTGATGAGAATTTTTCTTTTAAAATGACTGAAGATGGTTATCTTATTACTCTTAATGCTGATGGTATTTTTGAATATGCAGAATTGGATGAGACTAATTCAATTGTACCTCTTGGCGTTAAGGTTTCTGATATTTCTAATCGTGATTGGAAGGAGAAAAAATTTTTGAAAAAGTTAGATAAAGTTGCAGGTCTACAATCTCGATTACAGTCTATTGTTGATGATAAACTTCAGCAAAAACGTCAGCGCCCTATGCAACGTCTTGCAAAATATCCAACAAATGGTTCTCCTAAAAGCCTTGTTGTTCTTGTAAATTTTGCAGATGTAAAGTTTTCGAGAGAAACTGCTCTTGAAGATTTTCATGCAATGTTGAATCAAGATGGATATTCAGCAAATGGAGCTACAAGTTCAGCTCGTGAATACTTCCGTGAGTCTTCTTTTGGTCAATTTGACCCTGATTTTGTTGTTGTGGGACCTTATGATTTACCTCATCCTGTATCTTACTATGGTGCAAACAAAGGATCTACTCATGACCAAAATGTCGCTCAAATGATTATTCATGCTTGTGAGTTAGCAGATTCAATAGGTGGTCTTGATTTTACTGAATTTGATACAGATAGTAATAAAGTTCTTGATAATGTGTTTGTTTATTATGCTGGACATAATGAAGCTGAACATGCTGGAGATGAAACAATTTGGCCTCATCGTGGTCTTGTGACTGGAGGTCATAAATTAGATGGAATTAGAATACAAGGGTATGCTTGTACATCTGAGTTAAGAGGTGCAAAAGGCACAACACAATGCGGTATTGGTACTTTTTGTCATGAATTTGGTCATGTACTCGAATTGCCAGACTTTTATGTTACAGACTATTCGCATGATAAGCCAACTCTTGAAACTTGGGATATTATGGCTGGTGGTGCTTATAATAATGCAGGTCGTACACCTCCAACATATTCTTCTTATGAGAGATTTTTCTGTGGTTGGTTGACTCCTGAACCTATTGATTCTGTTTTAGGTATTCATCACTTAGAACCTCTTATTACTTCAAATAAGGCATATATTTTCTCTAGTACTCCACATAATTTGGATGGTTATGATCCAAATCCTAGAGAGTTTTTTATGCTTGAAAATCGTCAACGTATGGGAATCGATTCTTTAGCTATGCCAGGTGAAGGTCTTTTGGTTACTCATATTGATTTTGACTATATGTATTGGTGTGGTGGATTAAATAATCCTAATGTTGATCCAGATCACATGAGAGCTCAAATAGTATGTGCTGCTGGTGATCCAAAAAATAGTCCTGAACGTAATACTTTCCCAGGTAAAGATGGTGTTTCTACATTATATTTTACCTTCCATAATAAAAAAGTATGGGAAACACCTGTGGTAAGTATTCGTGAACATGAAAAAGATATTACTTTTATTTATGGTCAAACAGAAGAGACACCAAATATCTTTTTCTCTGAAATATTACCTGATTTTGATACATTCTATGGTGTAGATCAAGAGAAGGATTTGGAAATTATCTTTAATAATATTGAGGATTCGATTAAAATTTCATTTGATGACTCTCGTAACTTCTTATTGCGTGGTGTATATGATAATGATTCTATTGGAGAGTTAGTTCCTCGACTTACAGTTGTTGTACCTTCTGTTGATGAGTATCGTTTTAAAGTGAAAGTCGTATTTAAACCTCGTAAAGTTTCTTATGAAGAGTACTTTACAGATCGTTTAATTGTGGAAAGTGAAGAGTTTATAACAGAAATGCCTGTTAAAGGTAAGTCTCGTCGCCCTGTAAATATTGTTACTCCAACTGCGTATCCAGCAACAGATATAACTAAGACTTCTTTTGTCGCAAATTGGTCTTTTGATGAACATGCAACAGGTTATTATTTGTCTGTTTATACAAAATCTGATTTGGAATCTGATGAGCTTGAAAAATTTGGTCTTTTTGGTGATGGAAATCCAAAAGGATGGGCTTCGAATTTTACTACAACTAATCGTACATATACAGCTTCTGCGCCTCTTTCTTTGTTATTTACTTCTTCTAATGATACATTATGGAGTAAAAAATATTTCTTACCAGTTAAGTCTATTTCTTTCTGGTGTAGATCTTTGAATGAGGCAAAAGGTCTTATTTGTGTAGATGGATTTATTGATAGTGTATGGACTAATATTTTGACTCAGCCATTTGGTGGTACTACTATTAATAAAACTTTCACAGCTGAAGTTACTAATGGAGAGTGTCGTCAATTTAAAATCTACGTGAAAATTGATAATTCAACAAGTAGAAATGGATTGTTATTTGATGATTTTAAAGCAGTATTCTCTTCTACTATAAGTTATATTTTGAATAATGAAGAGGTATTAGATAATAAGAAATTTATTTCTAATTATAATCCTAAAGTAAAACACTACTATTGTGTTTGTGCTACTGATAAAGAATTGGATGATAAGGATGGTAAATATGAGAATATTTCTGAAT
>JAZQRP010000140.1:0-14168 GCA_045629685.1 Candidatus Aphodosoma sp.
AGTTCTTCAGCAGTTGGGCGGATGAACATGTTAGTCACGAAGTGAGCTTGCCATGCCACTTCCATGATGAAACGTACTTTAAGACGAGAGTTAGCGTTAGCACCACAGAAAGTATCAACTACATATAATTTTTTGTTAGAAAGTTCTTTAACTGCGAGCTCTTTGAGAGAGTTCCAAGTTTCTTGAGATACTGGTTTGTTGTCGTTTTTGTATTCGTCAGAAGTCCACCACACAGTGTTTTTGCTCACTTCGTCCATTACAAAGAATTTGTCTTTAGGAGAACGACCAGTGTAAACACCTGTCATAACGTTAACTGCACCGAGTTCTGTTACTTGACCTTTGTCAAAACCTTCGAGTTCTGGTTTAGTTTCTTCTGCGAAAAGAACATCGTAAGATGGGTTGTGGAGGATTTCCACAGCACCATTGATGCCATACTTAGATAAATCGAGATTTGCCATAATTGTTTTGTACTATATTAAGTAGTTAATAATTTAGTATTTAGAGGGTCTTTGTTCAAAAAAGAACAGACCCTTGTTTTTCACGTTGCAAATTTACGAAAAATTTTTGAAGTAAAAAAGCAAAAACGTGATAATTCTTGTATTTTATACAAAAAGGGATGTTTTTAATATTTATTTAGTTCTTTTTTATTCAGGGACAACAAGTTTATATCCTTTTCCGTGTATGTTTATGATTTCCACGTTAGGGTCGTCTTTTAAGATTTTGCGTAGTTTTGTGATATAAACGTCCATGCTACGTGCGTTGAAGTAGTTGTCTTCCACCCAGATAGTTTTGAGTGCATAGTTACGTTCGAGTATGCTGTTGGCATTTTGCACGAGAAGCGACAAAAGTTCGCACTCTTTTGTAGTAAGTTTAGTGACACCTTTTTCGGAAGAGATAGTCTGTTTTTGAGTGTCGAAAGTCATGTTGCCGAGTTGGAATTCGCTACCATTTTTATTCTTTTTGCCACTGATTCGGCGCATAATAGCCTCAATGCGGAGTAGCATCTCTTCCATTGAGAATGGTTTTGTTATATAATCGTCGGCACCGATGCGGAATCCTTCAAGAACATCTTCTTTGAGTGATTTTGCGGTGAGGAATACGATAGGCACTATGCCATTCAATTTGCGGATGTCTTGAGCAAGGGTGAAGCCATCTTTTTTAGGCATCATCACGTCAAGGATGCATAAGTCGAATTTTTCGTTAGAAAAATATTGATATCCAACTTCTCCGTCGGGAGCAAGTGTTACGTTATATCCTTTAGCTTGGAGATATTCGCGAAGAAGCATACCTAAATTTTCGTCGTCTTCGCAGAGAAGAATTCTGATTTTTTCCATAGTTTATTTTGTTTTTTGTGGTTATAAATTGTCGTTATTTGTTTTTAGTTCTATTACGAATTTTGTGCCAATGTTTGGTTCTGATTCTACTTTTATGTTGCCATTGTGTAGTTTTACGATTTTTTTGACGTATGACAATCCAAGTCCGAAACCTTTGATGTCGTGGCGATTGCCTGTTGGAACGCGGTAGAACTTATCGAATATATGTTTTAAATACTCTTTTTTGATGCCAATACCATTATCTTCGATTGAAATGTAAAGATTGTTTTTGTCATTCCAAGTAGATATGGTTATTATTATAGGAGTGTCGTCGCGTGAATATTTTACGGCATTGTCGAGTAGGTTGTAAACAATATTGCCGAAATGCATTTCGTCTATTTCTACAAAGGCATTATGAGCGTGAAGTTCAGTGTAGAGATTTCCTCCTTTTGAGTGGATTTTTAGAGAGTAATTTTCAGCAATAGTTTGTATTATCTCATTGACATTGTTTTCTTGTAATTCGATTTTTATGTTTTGTCGTTCGAAGACGGACATTTGTAGTACTTTATCGACCAAAAATGTCAAACGTTTTGTTTCGTCTCGTATGATTTTCGATATATGCTCAAGCATTTGCGGTGATTTTGACACAGCCGAGTCGCTAAGCATTTGAGAAGCAAGAGATATTGATGCCACGGGGGTTTTGAGCTCGTGGGTCATATTGTTGATAAAGTCAGTCTTGATTTCGTTTAATCGTTGTTGGCGTAGTATGTACCAAATAGTGAATGAGCAGAGAATTAACAATAGTACAGAGATTAAGATTTGTGGGTATAATATTCTGTACTTAGGTAAGTATTGACTCTCCATATTAGGAAAATATATATATAAGAAATAGGGAGAATCGGTGTGTTCGTCAGAAGGGAATAACTGTTGTTTGAAACAATATTTAGAGTTTATGTCAAATGTTTTTT
The DNA here is from genome assembly GCA_045629685.1 of Candidatus Aphodosoma sp. Lineage (GTDB taxonomy): Bacteria > Bacteroidota > Bacteroidia > Bacteroidales > Paludibacteraceae > Aphodosoma. The sequence continues at coordinate 2,282 of JAZQRP010000140.1, forward strand.
CGTTGAAACGATATATATTTTTCCCTTTTTTGTCGCTTATGGCAAAATAGTATTCTCTTGATATACCATTGTGTTCGAGGTTATAGGTCAATTGGTCGCGTAGGTAGTATGGGTCTATGCGTGTGGTTATATCTCGGTTGTGTGAGTCGTTGAGTAGTTTGGCTGTTACTATTTCCATCAAACTCTTGGCTTGAATGAAACGTTTGTATTGTTTTTCGTTGTATTTTTGTGTAGCAGCCGATATTGATGTGTTAGGGCGATTGGTGTTTAGTAGGTTATTGTTGTTTGTTATGATTGAGTCGATGTGTTGATTGATGATGTTTTGTATATCTTCACTGCGGGCTTTTTTGATAGCCTCTTTCGCTTTGCGAGCTTCGGGGGTGTCGTTTTTGAATGACTCGTCGATATATGTCAATACTTCAGCCTCTTCTACCGATTTCACGGTGCGGTAAAGACTGCGTTGTACTGCATTTGAAAATTGATTGATTATTATTTTTCGGGTGCTATTGATATAGCTGAATTGCAGCCATAATAACAGGCTAAAAGCCACTGCTACGAATAGCGTAAACAGCCCAAATGATGTATTTTTAAGTTTTGACATTTTATATCTTTTAAATTGTGGTGCAAAGATATAAAAATATTTTTTATGTTAATGAATTTTTTTGTAAAAATTAACATAAAAAATAAAAAGTATTATATTTTTAATAGAATATGAATGTTTGCTATTGTTTATTGGGAATGTTTTTAACAAAATTATTAAAGTTGTTAATAAGTTTTGTTAAAATTGAACAAAGAGGAGCCAATCACTGTCGGGAATCCACAATTTATAGCCCAAAGGAGAGTGGCTGCAAGTGCAATAGTTGGGACAGTATTGCAGATAGGCGCAAGAACGATAATTGCGTAACTACTTCGGGTTGCAGCTTCAGAAATCGCAATTGTGGGTGTGATTGTTGTTAGGAGATATATAGTTGGAATAGAGATGATTGCTTGCCATGGAGTGATGTCGATATCGAAAAAGCGTAGCATCACAAAAAGCTGTGTGCAAAATATGCAAAATCTTATAAATGAGAGAAAACTTAATGATACGAGTTGTTGGGGTTTAATCGACCTCAAAAAGATTAGTGTGTTTTTTATTTTAGGTGTGCCGATTCTGTTAATATTTATATTTTTGGCAATAGTTGGAATTGAGAATACGAAAATTGTAGCTACGATGCAAACTATTGATGCTAATGTTAAATATTGATTGTTGATGGAATTGGTATGAAATTCAGTGATATAGATGAACGATGCAAATAGTCCGACAATGATTATGACGAGTGTCATAGTGCCAGCAGAAATAAAGCCCATAATAGTGCCAATGGTTTTATTGCCTGGCTGTAATGATGTGGCACGAGTGGGGAAGTCGCCAAGTTTGTTTGGAGTAGCCATTGCGCCAACTTGGCCTTTTAGGGTTGCTGAAATGGCTTGACGAACCGATATTTTTTCGATGTTAGCCACTGCATATTTCCATTTTATCGCTTCCGATAGGATGTTGAGAGGCATTAGAGCGATGCAAATTAGCAGATAGAACCAGTGCGATGAGAGGTTATGAGAAAAATGAAGCCATAGGTCGGCATAATTGTCGTAAGTTGCGAGTTTGTAGATAACCACGATATAGGCGATTATCACGACCAAGTAGGTGAATATTTTGTATAACGAAAATTTCATTTAAGTTTGTATCGCGATTATCTAAAGTTGACTTTTTGTGAACCAACGGTCACGCCCGGAAGGAAGTAAAAAAACGAGAGCATTTAAGCTTGCTTTGATTACAGCAAGGAGCAAAAATTGTGCATTATGCATTGTGCATTATTTAAGCTTTGAAAGTGAAGAATTTTTGCATCAAGAAACTAAACACAGTAGTGATGCCGGTGGTGATCATTTTCGATGGAGTTGGGTAGAAATGGCAGATTTCTACGAAAAATTTGAGGCATACGTAATTGATAAGGATGCACATAGCCACCACGAATAGGTAGCGCACGAGTTGCGACCAGCCACGCATTTCCGACTCTTTGAAGCTGATGTATCTGCCCAACCAGAATCCGCTAAGGAAGGTGATAGGGAATGTGAATACAAACGACGCAATGTGGGCACTGATGGCTATCGGGCCGATGTGCAACACATTGTGGCAGAAGATGAAATTGTAGAAAATGAAGTATAAAACCCAGTCGAAAACCATATTCGCTCCGCCCGAGCATCCGTAGCGAAAGAGCTGATACGGGATATATTTTTTGAAAGGGATATAGACAAAATCAATAATCGTAAGTATTAGTTTTTGGACGAATTGATTGATAGGGTGTATTTTTTCTCTTATTTTTTTGGTCATTTGGCTAAAAATCGTTACTTTTGCAAATTGAAATAAGCCAAGTTGAGCTGCACCTCAGCATAGCCCAATAAATTGGCTCTGCATTCGGTTTGCATCAACTGTGCATTTCAATTTGCAAAGATAGTTAAATTAATTCATAATTCATAATTCGTAATTCATAATTTTTAGATAATGCTAAAAATTTTGTTGTTGCGTTAGTTTGTTTTTATGAAAAATAATGGTGAATAATCAGATTATTAAAAAGTCTTGTTACTCGCTACTCGCTACTAAAAATCTATAAAGATGTCTGAAGTAAGAGCAAAGAAACATTTAGGACAACATTTCCTAACCGACTTACGCGTAGCGCAGCAAATAGCTGATTCGCTACCGACAACCGAGCCAACTCGTGTCATCGAGATTGGTCCGGGCATGGGTGTGCTCACACAGTTTCTTTTGCAAAACCCCAATATCAACCTCACAGCCATCGAAATCGACACCGAGTCGGTAGTCTATCTCCGCGAGCATTACCCTCAACTCCATGTGGTCGAGGGCGACTTCCTTCGCCTCAATCTCGACGCAATCGTTGGCGAGGGTCCGTTTATGGTCATTGGCAACTATCCTTACAACATTTCGAGCCAAATCTTCTTCAAAGTCCTCGAGCATCGCGACCGCATACCAGTCTGCTCAGGCATGATACAGAAAGAGGTAGCCGAGCGCATCGCAGCGCCACACGGCTCGAAAACCTATGGCATCACATCAGTGCTATTGCAAGCATTCTACGATATAGAATATCTATTCACCGTTCACGAGCACGTGTTCAATCCACCTCCAAAGGTGAAGTCGGCAGTCATCCGCATGACTCGCAACTCGAAAGAGAGCCTCGGTTGCGACGAAAAACTCTTCATCTCCGTAGTCAAAACAGCGTTCAACCAACGCCGTAAGACTATGCGCAACTCGCTCAAACCCCTTATGCAAGGCCGTCCGATGAACGAAGAGGTGTTCAACAAACGCCCCGAGCAACTCTCAGTGGCAGAATTTATCGACCTCACCAACCTCGTGCAACAAATTCTTAGTCAGCCTCCGTCGTGTTAACAGATTACATATTTTTCTTCTTAACATAAGTACAGAATCAATTTATAGGCTTATAAAGTGCAATATCTATTTTAAAATTTAGTGAGGACAACCTTTTTTTAAGTACAAAAAATATGTACTTATAAGAAAAAAAGTTATCTACTTCTGTTAAAAAGAAAAAAAATCTGTACTTAAAAAAACAAAGGAAGCCAATCTAAACTATTCAAGTGCAAAAAAACTTAATCGACCTATAAATATTTTTTGTACTTCTGTTTAAAAAAAACTTTCAACTTGCCCGTATGTCTGAACTAAGAATATTCTATCGCGATAATGGCCGAATCAAAATCGGCAAAACAATGGACACTCTCACCGAAGTGTCGCTCAACGAAATCATCTGGATTGACCTCAACGACGTGACTGTCGAAGTGGAAAGCGAGCTCGAGCAATTCCTTAAAATCTATATTCAAGAAGAAGAAGAGATGGAAGAAATCGAGATATCATCTCGCTATATGGAGACCGAAGACAGCATCGTTGCCAACTCCAAATTCCTTCTCGACTCATTCGAAGAAGAGGCAGTCTCATTCATTCTCAAAAACAACGTACTAGTCACCGTTCGCAATCAGCATCTCCGTTCGTTCAACGAAACGGTGAAGAAGATGTTTGCCAATCCGCGCAACTATCCAAGCGGTCACCACGTGCTCATCGCCTTGCTCGAAACCCGAGTGGAGTACGATGCCGACCTCATCGAGGATATGACACGCGAAATCACCGTGCTCTCTAATCAATTGAAAGACGACGACGACGTCAGCGACGATATCCTCATCGCCATCAAAGAGTTGCAAGAGAAAACCATGCTCATCCGTGAGAACATCGTCGACAAAAGTCGTGTATGTTCCAATATGTTGAAGAGCGAGCTTTTTCCGTCTGAGGCAAAGTCCAAACTCTCCATCATCATCAAGGACATCAACTCACTCATCGAGCACACCCGTTTCTCGTTCGACCGTCTCGAGTATCTCCAGGACACCTTCCTCGGTCTTGTTAACATCCAGCAGAACAAAATCATCAAGATTTTCACCATCGTCAACGTAATCTTCCTTCCGCCGACGCTCATTGCCAGTATGTACGGAATGAACTTCGAGCAGATGCCCGAACTCTCGTGGGCATACGGTTATCCATTCGCCATCGGCTTGATGGTGCTCACCGTCGTGCTCATCCTCCTCTATTTCCGCATCAAAAAATGGATGTAATTTTTTTCAATATAGTATCTTAACATAAGTACATATTTTATGTTCATTGGTTTATAGGTGATAATCTCTATTTCCTATATTTGTAGGAACAATTACTATTTTAAGTACATGCCATTTGTCTTAACATAAGTCAAATACGAATAAATTATGTGCTTCTGTAAAAAAAATCACAAGGCATGTACTTAAAAAAAACAAAGTCAATCAACCGAAAACTGATCGAAACCAACCAAGCAAATTTGTCCAATAAATAAGGTTTGTACTTCTGTTAAAAAAATAACTTTTTATGATATACAACGAACGCACCCAACGTCACGAGCAAGTCGTAGCCTCAGCGCGTCAGATGCTCACCGCAGCACGCACAGCGCCCAAAGCACGTGGAGTAGACATCATCGAAGCCATCCTTGTTGAAGGCGACGACCTCAAACTCTTGGCCGACCGTATGGTCGAAATCGGCAACGAGCGCAACCGCCCATCCTTCATTCGCGATGCCGGCAATGTGTTGCAAGCCGAGTGCATCGTAGCTATCGGCACCCGCTATCACTCCTTAGGCCTCAATTGTGGCCATTGTGGCTTTGCCACTTGTGCCGAACGCGAAAATTTCTCCCCTAATTCATGTGATATTACCGAATCTGAGGCAGCACATTATTGCTCCCCTAAGTTAGGGGAGCTGTCGCTTGCGACTGAGGGGTTTGTAAATTCTCAATTCCAAGTGCCATGTTCATTGAATAGCATCGACGTCGGCATCGCCATAGGCTCAGCCTGTGCCACTGCCGCCGACCTCCGTCTCGACACACGCGTCATGTATTCCATCGGCGTAGCCGTCGAGCAACTCGGTTGGATAGGTGAGGGAGTCCATCTTACGATGGGCATAGCCGTTTCCGCCTCATCCAAAAATCCATTCTTCGACCGACCAACAAAATAGTTCGAGTTATATATATCGAAAATCCGTTCTCACCATCTCTGAGAACGGATTTTTTTGTGTTTTTTTAGAATAGGAATTTTGTATTTTTTTTATTGATAATCAATATTTTGGGTGTTGTAGGATACGTTAATTCGTGGTAAAATTACTAAAAATAAGCACTTGCAAAGTGAGTGCAAACCTAGCGTAATCAAAATTTGTCTTTTCCTAAAAAAGTAGACAGATTTTGGGTTATTTTACTAAATAAATAGACATATTTTCTAAAAATATAGACATCTCTTTTCTATATTTACCCCAAAGCAACCTTCAAGCAACCTTCACCGAAGAAAACAGCCACTCTCACACCAGCGAGTTGCAAAGTTCACAAACTGATAAACTATGGACCATAGGTGTTTCTATATTCTTGATTTGGCGATTTGTATGTAGCTGATGAGTTTGTGTTAGAGAAGCAGAATAGACAATGAATTTCATACGGCGACCGCTTATTCTTTTTGTGAGAATAGGCGGTCGTTTTTTTTTAATGACGTTGAAGACGTCAAATTATGCATAACCGCAGTGTGACCGACCATTGAGAGGTGGTTCTGCACCATATTGTCCCCCTAAATTAGGGGGACGAGGACGCAGTCCGGAGGGGGTATGTAAGACAAAACACATCTTTCATATAAGTTGATGAAGAATAAAGATGTAACCTGAGAACTAATCCTCACTCTCTTTTCTCACTCCTTGTCCCTGATAGGGAGAATTAACATTACATTCATAAAAATTTTCCGACATAACTTGTCAAAACATACTCTCCAATAAAAAATCCCCCAAAAAATATGGTGCAATCAAAATAAATCACTATCTTTGCATTAAACTGCGAAGATACTATTATTTTTTACGAAATATTGAAACTTTGTTTGATGTTATTTCATTTATTTAATTCTATCTTTGCTCCTATATTATATTTAATTGGCAAAAGGTTTACAATGAAACAATTCAGCGAGGCTACTCGAGTGCAAATGCCCGCAATGGTGCATCTCACTCGCTTGGGTTACGAATATTTCGGCAAAATGTCGGAAGAGATGAATGGCTCCATCTACGATGGCGACACCAACATTCTATTGCAAGTTTTTGAGCGTCAGTTCAAAAAACTCAACCCCGCCCACGAAGGCGAATTCCTACAACTGCTCCGCGACATCAAAAAAGAGCTCAACGACGACGACCTCGGCCGTGGTTTCTACAATCGACTTAAGTCTGTCTCGCCCATCAAACTGATTGATTTCGACAATATTGCCAACAACTCGTTTCATTTCACTGCCGAGTTCACTTGCCGAAATGGCCAAGACGAATTCCGCCCCGACATCACTCTCTTCGTCAATGGTTTACCCCTCGTGTTCATCGAGGTCAAAAAGCCTAATAACCATGGTGGCATGGTGGCCGAAAGCTCACGCATGAATCGCGAACGTTTCCCTAACAAAAAGTTCCGCCGATTTATCAACATCACCCAGTTGATGATTTTTTCCAACAATATGGAGTACGACGCCATGGGTGGTATTGTCCCTATCCAAGGAGCGTTCTATTGCACTGGCGCACGCTCTTTCTCGCCTTTCAACTGCTTCCGTGAGGACAACGTAGCCCAACTCCCCGTTGCTCCTTTCCATGCCAATTATCCTTATCTCGATATCGACCTCAATGCCGAAAAACGCATCCTCTCCGATTTCAACTGCCAGGTCATCCACACCACACCCGAATATCAAACCAACCTAGGCGTCAACACCCCTACCAATCGTATCATCACCTCTATGTGCTCGCCCGAACGCTTGCTATACATACTCAAATATGGCATCGCTTACGTCCGCATGGAGCGCGAGGTGGACGGCAAAATCGAATCTACCGACCAAAAGCATATCATGCGCTATCAGCAACTGTTTGCGTCGATGGCTATTCGCCAAAAACTCTCCGAAGGTATCACCTCTGGCGTCGTTTGGCACACTCAAGGTAGTGGCAAAACTGCTCTCTCTTACCACCTATCGCATATCCTCACCGACTATTTCGCTCGCCAAAACAAGGTGGCTAAATTCTATTTCATCGTCGACCGCCTCGACCTCCTCGAGCAGGCTACTCAAGAGTTCGAAGCGCGTGGCCTCATCGTCACTACTGCCAACGACCGCAACGAACTGATGGAGCAATTCCGCACCAATCAAGCCCAACAAGGCACTAGCGGTCAAGCCGAAATCACTGTCGTCAACATCCACAAATTCAAAGAAGATAAAGAAAAAGTGCGCCTCAACGACTATGCCACCAACCTCCAACGCATTTTCATTCTCGACGAGGCGCATCGTGGCTATCGTCCTGGCGGTTGTTTTCTCGCCAATCTTTTCGAGGCCGATCCCGATTCTATCAAAATTGCCCTCACTGGCACTCCGCTCCTCAAGGAAGAACGCGCTTCGTGCAAGGTCTTTGGCGACTATCTCCACACCTACTACTACGACAAATCTATCGCCGATGGTTACACCCTCAAAATCATTCGCGAAGATATCGAAACTTCCTACCGTGAAATACTATCACAAGCATACGATAAAGCTAAACTTGATATAAAAAACGATAATAAGGAATTTGATAAATTAGAAACTCTCGTACAGAAAAAAGATATTCAAAAATCGCAAATCGTCGAGCATCCAAAATATATCAGCGAATTGTATTACTACATAAAAGACGACCTTCTCAATTTTCGCAAAATCCAAGGCGACGACTCGCTCGGTGGCATGGTCATCTGCGAAACTAGCGAGCAGGCACGTCGTCTCTACAAATTTTTCAAACAAGAGGAGGAACGACTTAAACCAAAACTTCAGATTTTCAAATTCCCCGATGGCACTCGCATTGCTGCCGAACCTGAGATAGACTACAAATCTAGCTACTCGCCCCTCCGCGCTGGCATAATCCTCCACGACACCGACGACAAGGAGACTCGCAAACAGATTGTCAAAGATTTCAAAAAGAATATGACGGTCGACATCCTCATCGTCTACAACATGTTGCTCACTGGCTTCGATGCCCCTCGCCTCAAACGCCTCTATTTCGGCCGTAAACTCAAAGACCACAACCTCTTGCAAGCCATCACCCGCGTCAATCGTCCCTACAAAGATATGCGCTATGGCTTCTTAATCGACTTTGCCGACATCAAACGCAATTTCGACGAAACCAACGAGGCTTATCTCCAAGAACTCAACCGCTTCAACGATGTCGACGAAACTGGCGAAAACAATGCAACCGATACCTTTGCTCAAGTTATTGAGGATAAAGACGAAATCATCGCTCAAATGAAACAAATTCGTCAAACTCTCTTCAACTACTCCTACGACAACGCCGAGGAGTTCTCTTCCGAAATCTCAACTGAAGAGGACAAAGTTGTCTTGCTCGACCTAAAACATGCCCTCGAAGCGGCTAAAAACATGGCTAACATCGTCCGCACTTTTGGCGACGATGATATGAAATCGCAATTTGCAAAACTCGAAATCACCAAACTACCTCAACTGCTCTCTGAGGTTAAACACCGCATCGATATCATCAACCAAAAAGAGGCTTTTGCCACAAGTGACGACACCAAACTCCTCATCAATGAGGCTATGATGGACATCGAATTCAATTTTGCCAAAATCGGTCAAGAAGAGATGCACATGATTTCGGGTGGAGTAGAACTCAAAGACAAATGGCAACGCACCATATCGTCATTTGTTATGAATATCGACCAAGACGACCCCGAATTTATCACTCTTCGCGAGGCGTTTATGCAACGATTCAAAGAGCACGGCTTTGTGGTAGATACTATTGCTAAATTTGACGAAGAGACTCGCGCTCTCGACGAAATCATCCAACGCCTCAGCGACCTACAACGACGCAATAACGCTCTTGTCAAAAAATACAATGGCGACACCAAATTCGCGCGCGTCCACAAACGTATCCGCGAAGAAAACGACGAGCGCCAAAAGCAAGGCAAAAAACCTATTATCTCAACCAACGACGAGGAAATTATGCAAATTCTCTGTTTCGTGAAAAAAGGAGTTGACGATAGGGTTTACGACCAAAACGATATTCTCAAAAAAGATAGATATTTTGCTCAAACTGTCATGCTACTTATCAACGATTGCATCGACAATTATCCTAACATAACCCCAACTACCGACGACTATAAATTTATAAACGAAAGAGTTTCAAAACAATACATCAACCAATACAACGCCACATACCACAATTAAATACCAACAAAAAAAGACATAAGAACATAATAACTATTTAACTATATTTTATATTCTTTTGTTATTCTGTCTTCTAAAAAATTATAAACTATAACAACTGCTATGTCAATCCGCGAAAAAACAATCCAACTCATCGACGCCCTCAAAGCCACTTGCAAAACCTATGGCATGGGCAACGATGGCAACGAGTATAAAATCATCACTCAAGTATTCCTCTACAAGTATCTCAACGACAAATTCGGCTACGAGGTCAAAAACGCCAAAAGCGACATTGCTCGCCGCATCGCCTCTGCCGACAAATGGGAGCTTGCCTACGCTCAACTTTCCGACGACGAACGCCAATTGCTCTCATTCGCCATCTCGCCCGATGTGCCTATGCTCGAGCCTTACCACCTCATCTACAACCTCTGGAATCAACAAGCCAAAGGCGATTTCGACACTATCTTCGATGCTACTATGACCGATATTGCCGAAAAAAATGCCGATATTTTCTCTACTCAAACCACTGCCAACACCAAAATTCCGTTATTCGAACCGCTCACGCAGTTTGTCACCGACTCTGCCCAACGCGCCTCTTTTGCTCGAGCTTTGGTCGATAAACTCGTCAATTTCTCGTTCGAGGAGGCATTCGCCGAAAACTACGACTTCTTCGCTGGCATCTTCGAATATCTCATCAAGGACTACAACACCGCTGGCGGTGGCAAATATGCCGAATACTACACCCCTCACGCTATCGCCACCATCATGGCTCGCCTTCTCGTGGGCGACAATGCCGATTTGCATAGCATCGAGTGCTACGACCCCTCTGCCGGCACTGGCACTCTCCTCATGGCTCTAGCTCACCAAATCGGCGAAAACCGTTGCACCATCTTTGCGCAAGACATCTCGCAACGTTCCAACAAGATGCTCAAACTCAACCTCTTGCTCAATGGTCTCGTCTCTTCGCTCGACCATGCCATCCAAGGCGACACCCTCGTTGCCCCTTACCACAAAAGCGACGACCGCCAACAGCTCCGCCAATTCGATTTCGTGGTTAGCAACCCTCCTTTCAAAATGGACTTCTCCGACACTCGTGAGAAAATTGCTGCCATGCCTGCTCGCTTCTGGGCTGGCGTACCTAGCATCCCTGCCAAGAAAAAAGAGTCTATGGCCATCTACACTTGCTTCATCCAGCATGTCATCAACTCGCTCAAAAAGTCGGGCAAAGGTGCTATCGTCATCCCTACTGGCTTCATCACAGCCAAAAGTGGTATCGAAAAAAATATCTTACAACGCATTGTCGACGACCGCATCGTCTATGGTTGTGTCTCTATGCCGAGCAACGTGTTTGCCAACACTGGCACCAACGTGAGCGTACTATTTTTCGACAAATCTTGCTCTACCGACCAGGTCGTACTTGTCGATGCTAGCAAACTTGGCGAGGAATACAAAGACGCCAACGGTCTCAAAAAGGTGCGCCTCAACGATACTGAAATCGAATGCATCATCTCTGCCTTCCTCAATCGCCAAGCCATCGACGACTTCTCTGTCGTAGTCTCTTACGACGAGATAAAAGAGAAAGGCTACTCGCTCTCGGCTGGACAATACTTCGACATCAAAATCGACTATGTCGACATCACAGCCGACGAATTCAACTCTCGCATGGCAGACTACAAACAAACCCTCACCGCCCAATTCGCCGAAAGCCACCGCCTCGAAACCGAAATAATCGAGCAACTCAACAAACTCACTTTTAATAATCAATAATATCACAAGTATGGGACAATTATATAACATTTATTGCGACGAAAGTTGCCATCTCGAACATGATGGAGAAAAAGCAATGGTAATTGGAGGTGTTTGGTGTCCTTCAAATAAAAAGGATGAAATTTTTCGTCGTATACGTGAGATAAAAGAAGAACATGGTTTAAATAAAAAATTTGAAATAAAATGGAATAAAGTTTCAAATGGGCAACTTAGTTTTTACATGGATATTGTAAACTATTTCTTTGATAATAGTGATCTTCATTTTAGAGTATTAGTCATCCCTAATAAACAAGAATTAGTGCATACACTATATAATCAAACACAT